>DAOVRB010000024.1 GCA_030628325.1 Methanomicrobiaceae archaeon
CATATGAACCAGGGGTTTCCCGGAATCATATCAGGATCGTATTGCACTACCTGCTGATATGTGTCATTATAGAAGCGGGCGATGCCTCCTACTTCTGTCTTCACTGACAGTATATTTTCTATGGCTTTCATGGTGCTGACCACTCTGTCATCATCAGGTGGGAGCACCCCAAACTGGGATACGGCGTAGAGACTGGCATCTACGGTCTCACTTCTGGGGTTAATGCTTTGCAGGAACCTCCCCAGTTTCTTATCATACAGGTGGGTTTCGATCCCCTGTTTTACCTCTGCGGCAGCGTTGCTGTATTTCTCTGCGAGGGAGTCATCTCCGTACAGTTCTGCAAAGCGGGCAGCGCACCTGAGCCCTGCGTACACTGTTGCGGATGTGTAGGTATGAACCGCTCTTTTATCCTCCCACAGGTTATAGCTGGGTTTGGGAAGCCCGGTAGAAGAATCCCTGTACCTCGTCATGAACTCAGCAGCCGGGATTATCATTGAGTGATAGATCGGATTGATGATCTCGATACACTTTGTGATTTTGTAATGATTCCACAGGGCCACGATTATAAGGGCAGTACTGTCTTCCTGTATCGGGAGCTGGATCTCTCCGTCAGCTGTGACCCAGGGCATCCAGCCGCTTGCCAGAGTACCTGTGGGATTGTACTTTTGCAGGAAATAACCGTGCTCATGGATAAGTCTGTGACAGTAATCAAAAAAATTCTGAACAAGCCCTGAGTAATGTGTGATGTCCAGTGCTATTGCGGTAAATGCACTGTCCCGCGGCCACATGTAACTATATGTGTCCATGTTGAACTTCTCAAGAATATCACTATCATTGGCAGCTATGATCGCACCACCGTTATCGATCTGTGACCTTATGATAAGCAGGCTGTGTCTGAATAAATCTCCCACCTCTGGCGGAAAGTCAAAAAAGTCGTAATTTTCCTTGTTCACCCATGAATAGTAATACTGTCCGGCTTCACTCATCATATTTTCAGGTGTTTTGTTAAGGACAAGTTTGTTGAGTCGCCTGACGTCAAAGAAGGTCTTCCCTGCTGCAATCCAGTAATATATTATTTTTGCTTCGCCTGCTGCCAGATGTAAGGAGAACCTGATGAAACTGTTCACTGCTCCAATCTGAATTGAGGTCATGTTAAGCTCTCCGGACATGATTACACCAGATTGATTCGTCCCTTTTGCGCCTACTTCATACTGGTCAAAATGTGGTGAACCATTAATAAGAAAATAGCGGGAGTCCTGGTAATGTATTATGGACTGCACAGCAGGGTCATAGATGGCCGTATCTCCTATCTCTTTCTCGTAAAGGGCAATATCATGGGAAAAAAGGAGCTTGAGATCCACATCCCCGGTGTCAGTGTTGGTTATTGTTATCTGCCTGATGAATACGTTCTCAACAGGGTGTACACATTCATTGAGCCTCAGTTCAACTTCAAGCCGGTCGTTGCGATAGTAGGTATCAGTTACCAGCCGATCTTTCTGGTAACCGGGTTTTTTGATCCAGTCATCCCCTATATGAGAGACCTCGCCACGGTTTTTTCCTTCCACTACCACCCCCACGCGACAGTGACGCCCGTTTACATGGTTCTCATTTCCTACATGGGGGAAATACATATCCCTGATGCTTGCATTTTTGTCAAGATTTATCAGCAGTGTTCCATTTCCAACAACAAGTGGTTTGGGCATTTTAGTCTGACCTTTAACGTAAATTGATATATAATACTATTTAAAGATTTAATCAATTGATTATATTAATCACGTCAGATATGGAGGTATGCCGGATATCCTTCTGATGATTAGAGACTAAAATTACTCTGACCTTATCTTCAGACAAGGCCTGCATGCCCTGACTGTTTGAGATTGTACAACAGGTCAGCCATTTCAGATAAATGTAATGCTCAGATATTTATCGTAATATTCAGAATTCAGGTAATTTTTATCGCCCCCACTATATTCAGTTTACTGCTCAGGATTACCTGAACAGGAGATCTATACATAATATGAACAATGATAGGGGTATGAAAACGTGCATGACTCACGTTGTGTCAGGCACTGTTTAATGATAAATCACGAACTGATTTACATAGTAAATATCGATCCGGCTGCAGGAGATGAACATTTGTATGAAAATAGGTATCCTGTCTTACGAGTACCCCCCAAAAATTTTTGGCGGGGTTGGCATCCATGTGAGTGAGCTAAGCAGGCATCTTGCAGCAGGAGATAACCAGGTACATGTCTTTACCTCCCACGTACAGGGATTAAACGACGAGCAGGCAGGAGATGTATGGATACACAGGTCGCAGAAACCCTCTTGTCAGGCATTTAACCGGCCTGGCTGCGTATCTGAAAATATACTAACTAACATCAATGTAGCCGCGAAAGTAAGAAAGCAATTTTTAAATGGAAATCTGGATCTCCTGCACTCACATGGTGGATTGATCCAGTTAGCTGCTGCAACGGCAAAGCGGTCCACCCGGCTGCCACTGGTGATGACGGCTCACAGTACTGAAATCAACAGGACGAGGCCAGAGTGGCTGAGCGTTCTGATGGAGGAATCTGTGGTGGATCTGGTGGACAGGTTCATTGCAGTATCAGAGTCTGTGCGCAGAGAACTGAAGCAGACCTTTGGCATCGGAGAGGAGAGAGTCACGGTCATCCCAAACGGTGTGGATACAGAGATATTTAAACATCAGGATACAGACGGCATCCGCAGGAAATACCTGCCTGATCACAGCTTTGTTGTGCTCTTCGTGGGAAGGGATGATCCGCAAAAGGGCGTGAGGTTCCTGATTGATGCCGTGCAAAGGCTCCGGAGGGATATCCCCGAAATAATACTGGTCATGGTCGGTCAGCAGGATATATATCATGAGAGGCATATCCTCTGTATTCCACGCGTAAGCAGGCGTGAACTCATCATATTGTACTCCCTCTCTGACGTCTTCGTGTTGCCGAGTATCTACGAGCCGTTCGGTATCGTGCTCCTGGAAGCCATGGCATGTGAGATCCCGTGCATCGGGACACGGGTTGGGGGGATACCTGAGGTAATCAGCCACAACAGAACCGGACTTCTGGTGGAGCCAGGGAGTGGTGTTAAACTCGCAGAGGCGATCGCTAAGTTATACGATGACCCGCAAAGAAGGTGCCGGATGGGGAAGAAAGGCCGGGAGAGGGTGGTATTATCTTTTGACTGGCAGGATATATCAGCGAAGACTCTGGAGTTATACCAGCAGGTGTTACAGTGAGCGACCACGGTCAGAAAGACAGAGCCCTCCTGTATAAAATATCCATTTTTTAAGACTTGGCATGATCTTTGGAGTGTCAGACAATGTCCATAATATTTTAGACCTGAAGAACCAAAATATATTGATATAATGGATATCCCACACATGACTGATGGCGAGGCTCTGCTTCTTGAGATGCCGGATGTTCATGTAAAATCCCGCAAATTCAGATTATTTTTAACAAATTTCCGGATATTGCTGGCAGATACAAAAAACCCGTCATCCTCACCTGTTGAAGTCCCTCTGGATATAATCAGAGATACTTCACCGCATGACGGACCGGACGGTTCTGCTGATATTATCATCTCTCTTTTGTCACCGGAAGGAAAGGTGCGTAAAATGATAATCTCCCTTCTCCCTGGTGCCGGCGGGGTCAGAACTGGTGAGAGGGACCGGATCACTGCTGCCATAACAGAGGCAGCTCCGCCGAAAAAAGAAGCGGTCTCTGTTGCACCTCCCGTTTCTCCTCCAGCTTCTGCGTCTGAGAGGCAGACACCCGGTGCCGAACTTAAGATCGCAGAGAACATTATTGTTAAATCGCGTGAATTCCGTGTTGTCCTGAGAGACGATGCCATCCTGCTCACAGTTGACGGGAAAGGTGACGCAGGCGCAGCACCTGTTGAAATTCCTCTGAAATCTCTGATTTCAGCTGACCCTGAGAATACAGTTACCGGTGAACCAACACTGATTCTTTCCATATCAGCAGGAGAGGGTGCGGTAAAGAAGATGATCCTTACTTTTTCTGAATGGTATACAGGCAACAGGAGAAGTGAGAGGGATAGCTGGGTAGATATCATTAATGACCTTGTCACATGCAGAGGAAGCGTCCGCCACGTTCCCGGAATTTTGTATGGAACTACTTTCAGAGAGAGTGGCAGTAGCAAAGTAAACTCTGAAGTATCTCTTCTCAAAGTTCCGGGAGAGGTTATAACCTGTCCCGCCTGTGGGCAGGAACTTCCTCCGGGTTTCTCTTTCTGTCATGCCTGCGGTGCATCTCTTGACAGGGGCGGAAAGGCAGCAGCGGCTACTATACCTGAGGAACCCCTCATCTACCCGGGTGCTGCGGAAAAAGACGCAAAAAAGAGGGCGAAACAGGAAAGAAAAAGGGAGAAACTGGAACTAAAGCAGAAAAAAGCCGGTGATGGCGGGTTTTTTAAGTTCCTGTGTAAGGGTTCAAAAAACTCCCCAAACATTGAGAATCTCTCTTTAACAGACAGGTTCTTTGGTCTTCTCTTTGTACCGAAAAAAGTATTCAGGTTTTCTAAGGTAAATTCAGCCAGGGATGCCCTTTTGTATTTCCTTTTAGTTGTGCTGATCTATGTAACTGTACAGATGGCTGTATTTGCAATGCTTTCACAGTCCATGGATGCTGCAGAGTATCCTGTTATCACCAGTGCTTTTTCCGGTGCAACAGGAATACTTATTTTCTCCATAGAATCATTCATTCTGGTTTTAATTGTCATACTGGCCGAGGCTCTGCTCCTCCATCTCGGGGTTCTCATCGCAGGCGGGAGGCACGGTGTTCTGGAGACAACAAAGACCTGCATGTATGCATCAACACCACTTGCCTTTGCAGGGCTTATACCCGTTTTCGGGCCTGTAATTGCCCCTGTGTGGGTATTTGCACTGCAGATTATCGGCATTCGTGAAGAACAGGAACTCTCCACCGGGCGTGCGTTTTTCGCAGTAATATTCCCGGTAATAATTATTATTGCGATTTTACTTATTATGGCAATTGTGGGGCATGTGGATATTGGATTTATCGGGAATGGAACAGCAGGTGCAACTATTTAGGAGGTGTGAGATGGAGAATAAGAGATTAACGAAGAATACTGGATTTTGGTTATTATTTATTGTATCCCTGTTATCTGTGCTTGTGGTGCCGGTACTGGCTGATACTCAACCTGTTGCATCTTTCAGTGCAGTTCCGACATCAGGCACAGCTCCGTTATCTGTTGTATTTAGTGATTCTTCGACAGGAGGCAATCTTACATATTCCTGGGATTTTGGTGGGAGTGAAGGCACGTCAGGCAGTCAGAGTCCAGCGCATACGTACGAGACTGCAGGTACGTATACTGTAACACTTGAAGTGTCAAACGCTGAGGGGGCTGACACAGCCAGTGCAATTATTGAAGTATCTGAAAGCGTTGCCTCCCCCACAGCCGATTTCACAGCGAATGTAACTTCCGGTACAGCTCCGCTTACAGTATCGTTTACTGATCTGTCATCAGGGGATCCCACAGGCTGGTCATGGGATTTTGGTGTGGGAGAAGGGACATCAACTGACCAAAACCCGTTGCATACATATTCTGATGCAGGTACCTACACCGTAACACTCACTGCATCAAATGAGGGGGGGAGTACTACAGCTACAGAAACAATTACTGTCTCTTCTGGAGTCCTCCCACCCATAGCCGATTTCACAGCGAATGTAACCATAGGCACACCACCACTAACTGTTAAATTCTCTGACAGATCTACAGGAAGCCCGACATCATGGTCATGGGACTTTGAAGAGAGTAGCGGGGGCGCTCAGGAAAACGCTGTGCATACGTTCGATTATGTAGGGAATTACAATATATCACTAACAGTGTCCAAAGATCCCGGCGGGGCAGATACAAAAATAATTGAGAATTACATCCGGGTTGGTTATGCCCCCACCGCTGATTTCACCGCAGTTCCCAGATCCGGTGACAACCCCCTCACCGTAAACTTTACTGATACGTCTACCCATGATCCGACCTCGTGGGAATGGGATTTCGGTGACGGCCGTTCGTCCATTTTACAGTCACCGAATCATGTCTACATGTACCGTGGCAGATACAACGTGACACTGACCGCCACAAATGAATTTGGCAGTGACGAGGAGATAAAAACAGAGTATATCCAGATCGACCTCTCGGCCGCGACCTCTACTCCAACTCCCACACCAACAGTAACCACCCGGGCACCAACAGCAACGCCCACACAGACAGTTGTGCCGGTTGCACTTGCTGCTACTGCAGTAGCTGATGAGACGTACGCAGTAGCAGGCAGAGGTGATAATCCTGTACGTGCGGAAATCCAAAAGCTGCATTCATTTTATCTCGAGTACATCAAACTGATAAAGGAAATTCTGAGGATATAGTAAAGAAAAACAGAATATTCTGTGGGGAAAGTACCCTTTTCATTTTAATATGAATGTGGCAGATGCCACTTTCATCAGACAGTGCGTGATCTTGAGTGGTCATGCACGTTTTCAGTCGTGAACTACCCCTGAGCTAAAGACTCAGGGGGTTTTACGCTTTCCTCATAACAAGCTGGTTAATCACAGCTTCACAGATATCCGCAGAATAATCACCTACTCTCCTGAGACTGTCTGCAATATGAACAACCGATATGGTCATATCCGGGCTGAAATCGAGGGCACCTCTGCCAATTTCACGGCAGTCTGATTCTAAAATCCCAACCATTTCAATAGTTGAATTTGCTTTTTCTATGTCTCTGTCGAAGAATGAACCTATGCTCCGGTTGAATATCCTGAGTGCCGAATATCCTGTCTGACCGATAATCTCCGTAATCTCCGGTGTGCATCCATCTTCTGTCAGGTGAATGACATTTTTTGCTATTTTTGTGGCATGGTCGCCAATCCGTTCGATGATTCTACTGATTAAAAAATAACCGGCTGCCTCGCTTACCGTAACACCCATTTCCCCAGAGAGGTTTACGTTTCCGATTATAAGGTTGAACTGGCGTGCAACAAGCCAGTGGAGGCGGTCAACGTCATTATCCCGCCTGATCACATTCTCTGCACGCAGACTGTCACCTTCCTCAAGGGCGGTCAGTGCATCCTCGTGCATACCCTGAACAATCACCAGCATGCGTCTGAGAGTGCTTTCAAATGGCATTTCTGCCGGATTCAAAAGATCTTTTAAGACAACCAGAGTATTTGTCTCCTCAATTACCTCCTGACCGATTGCCATACCGGTAAACTCCCTGACCAGTTCTGCAACAAATGGTGGCAGGCGTCCGGGAGCGGTAATCCTGATAGTGGTGCACCCGGCGATATATGCACCTATCAGGTACCTGAGCAGTTGTGTCCTGTCTGTTGTGGGACTCACCTCAAAGACCTTTACCATCTCAACTTTTCTGGATTCAGTGTTTGGGTTTATCAGCAGTGTACCATCCTGCTGGATGTCAAGTCTTACCGGGTCGTTTTTCTGTATATTATTTGATTTAATCCATTCTTTTGGGAGTGAGACGATATAGGATGAACCGCCACTCACCTGAATTTTTCTGGTCTCCATGATTCTGTAATAAGATCTATTCTGTGAATATAAAAAATAGTCTTCAATAGTCTTCAATAGTCAACATATATTCCCCTTCGATCATGCCTATATATGCCGGACTGAGATTAGTGTAT
Source organism: Methanomicrobiaceae archaeon (assembly GCA_030628325.1). GTDB lineage: Archaea > Halobacteriota > Methanomicrobia > Methanomicrobiales > Methanomicrobiaceae > DAOVRB01. The sequence goes on from DAOVRB010000024.1 coordinate 7,701, forward strand.
GGAGTAACCATGAAGAAGTTATTATCTGTTCCGGGGATCATTGCTCTCGCAGGCCTGATTCTCCTTGCAACACTCTTCTCCGGCTGCGTTGGCAGCACGGGAGACGAAAACACGGTAACCGCGCCAAAGACCATTGAGAGTCTGAGAGTCACAGGTTCAACTACTGTTCTTCCAATTGCACAGCTCACTGCAGAGGCATACATGGAAGAAAATCTCTATGTTGATATCCTGGTCAGCGGTGGTGGTTCAAGTGTCGGTGTGCAGGCGGTTGGTGAAGGCACCGCTGATATCGGCATGGCATCACGCGACTTAAAGGAGGCAGAGAAAGAGAGCTATCCTGACCTCGTTTCGCATGTTGTTGCCCGTGATGGTATAGCTGTCATCGTCCACAAAGACAATCCGGTAACAGAGCTTACAATTGGCGAGGTAAAATCCGTATATAAGGGAGAGATTACCAACTGGAAGGAACTTGGCGGGGATGAGATGGAAATCGTTGTCGTTGGCCGTGACAGTGCCTCCGGAACAAGAGAATACTTCTATAAATCAGTCATGGACAAGGAAGACTTTGTCCGGACCCAGCTTGAGAAAAATTCAAACGGTGCAGTGAAGCAGACCATTGCCCAGACACCGGGTGCAGTCGGATATGTCAGTCTTGGATATATTGACAACACTGTTCTCGCAGTGAAGATTAAAAACGGCGTGACGTTCGTTGAACCTACTGTTGATAATGTCATCAGCGGTGACTACCCGATCGCCCGTTCACTTAATATGTTTACAAAGGGCGAGCCAACAGGGCTTGCAGCAGACTACCTTGCCTACATCACAGGTGCTGATGGGCAGAAACTGGTAGCAGAGGAAGGGTTTGTGCCC
>DAOVRB010000133.1 GCA_030628325.1 Methanomicrobiaceae archaeon
CGTGCATGACGCATAAGCGTTCATGCACTGTTTGATGAAAATCATTGATTTTCCGGGTAAACGTGCATGACGCATAAGCGTTCATGCACTGTTTGATGAAAATCATTGATTTTCCGGGTAAACGTGCATGACGCATAAGCGTTCATGCACTGTTTGATGACAAATCACGAAGTGATTTACATAGTAAATCAGTGAAAATCTGATTGTGGGTTTTTGAATCCTGCAATATTATTTTTGCTTTTTTTCTGTTTTTTGTTATTTCTTCTTTCTTTTTTCTCTGTTCTGTGACTGCTTTCACAACCGGAGTTTTCTAAAAACGTGCATGACGCGTAAGCGTTCAGGCACTGTTTAATGAAAATGTGAATCTCATTTTTATGGTAAAGAAAAAGTGTGTGAAAGTGGATTGTGTTATTGTGGCGGTGGTGCATTATGAGTCTGGGATGATGACACCGGCAGATGTTAAGAAGTTTACGAACGATAATCTGGTGATAGTTGATCTGCGGAGAATAGCTGAAGAGGAATTCCTAAGGTTGTTAAAATAAGGGGGCAGGGAAATGGAATACACGATATTGATTTATAAGGCAGAAGAAGGGGGTTTTTGGGCTGAGGTTCCTGTCCTGCCAGGTTGCTATTCTCAGGGCGAGACCGTTGAAGAGACGATGGAAAATGTAAAGGAAGCAATAGAAGCCCACTTACTGGCTTTGAAAGAGGAGAAGGAAGAGGTGCCTACCGAAGAAGAGAGTTTGTTATTGGAAGAGTGAAGGTGGAAGTATCTGCGGTTGTGTAGGTGTGGCGGATATGGTGGAGTCGCCAGTGAGATGGATGACAGAGGGGCTTTCCTGATCATACTCCTTAAAAAGGACGGGATGTCTGCGGTTAGCATACATTATATTATATAATAATATGTTTTTATTGTTGGTTTTATTGTGTACATATTTTGCTGTACATGTTACAATTCTGTCATAACCTGCATAAGTCCAGTGCCTCTTTTCGTGCAGTTTCACCTTTTTCAAAGAGTGTTAGCGTTTCACTGAAGTATGATGAGGCTGCGCTCTCCTGACTCTCACGGATCTTTTCAGCACCTGAAATGATGTATATTCCCCCTTGGGTACAGCTGTGCAGGAACGTGCGGTATCTGATCCGGGTTAGTTTGTTCCCGTCAGAAACTTCTGTTTTGTCAATTTCATCTTGGAAATTTAGTGATTTTGTATACAACCGGGTGGCTTTTTCAGTCAGTTCTGTTGCATTGTATTCTGTTGAATTGTTATCTGGTGTTAATGCGAGTCTGAGTTCATCTCTTAACGGGACGATGATATTGGTGCTCCTTGTAATGATTGCGAGAAATTCACGATCTTTTTGTTCTGCCGGTGTCGGGGCTGATATTATGGTTGTAGTGGATGGTGGGGTAACTGCTTTAGTTATTGTGGATGTTTGTTGTCCATCGTCATTGACTGTGCTATTGACTGTGTCGTTGATTTGGCTGTTGGCTGTGCTTACCGGATTTGCCTGAGATGTACAGCCGGTAATCAGACAAAATGCCATGAAAATGATAAAAATCAGCAGTATGGATTTTTTGTTCATGAATAGTATTGTTATGGGATTGTTTATGGTATTTTTGAACCTGACCTCCAGGATCTTACCTTTACACCTGTTTTCAGGCAGATTGATTGCCTCACACCCGTTTTTGTCACATTGATCCTGTAATGCTACGGGGATGGAAGTGAACGTGCGCTTCAGAAGCGACCGGGGATCGCTGAATATTGGGGATACGCCATGACAGATGCCAAAGTCTCCGGATATGGTTATCCCGGTTTTGTCTGATACCTGATAATTGAGTGGAGACTCCCTGCCTGTTGTATCTGTTTCCGGAATTGTACTGGTTAATGTAATTGTACTGAAGGAAAAAGCCGGAGCTCATAGATATAACTTTGAAAAATTGTAATCAGTTCGTAAAAATAAGTAGCGAAGAATGGATTTGAACCATTGATCTACGGGTTATGAGCCCGTCGGGATTTCCAGACTACCCCACCTCGCTCCGTGTGCTATATTAGGTTGTCTTTGTGCTTGATATAAGTTTGCATTTTGGATTGCCTGAATTATTGTTTTTTGCCAGGTACATATGGCACATATATATGGTCAAGTGTGAAATAAATTTCATACATGGATGATGAATGGCCCTCCTTTGATGATGAACTCCGGATGATCCGGGAAAAAAAGTTAAAATCTATGGAAATGGCGTTTGAAAAACAGGCTGGCGGGATAAGTGGCGGGATAGTAATGGATGTCACTGATAATAATTTCACTTCATTTCTCAGAGATCATAAAAAAGTCATCATTGACTTCTGGGCGGAATGGTGCGGCCCCTGTCGCACGATAGGTCCGATTGTTGAGGAACTTGCTATGGAATATAATGGTCTTGTATCAGTGGGCAAGTGCGACACTGACCAAAACCCGGTTCTTACACGCAATTTTCAGATATCGGCAATCCCGACGCTGATATTCTTCAGTCATGGACAGATGGTGGACAGGCTGACCGGGGCATACCCGAAAGAGGCAATCAGGTCTCATATGGTCCGTTCACTGGGGCTGGAAGATTAGAGTCAGAGTTCCATCTACTGTTTTATATATCTGAGAGATATCTGCTCATAAACCGTATGTGAGTTTATAACCTGATGTAACTGTTCCGGGAGGCCGGGAAAAGAGGGAACCATTCACAACAACGGGATGGGAATATCAATCTCTGAGGGAATCACAGGCTCCGCAACAATGCCTGAATGGCCAACGGAAAGGATTGATTCGTCATCGAATCCGCGAATGAGGTATATATTATAGGATTTTTCCTTAAAATTACATAAATCTTGTGGTGGATTATTGTTTAGATCGGGGATTTTTAGTGTGGATGCTCAGATAATAGTTTCGGACGGGCTTAAGCGGAAGTGAAAAATATCTGACCTGATCCCACCTCTGAGAGATCAGGCGCTTTTCTCCGTTTTTCCCGGGAATCTGTATAACCCTTCAGGGACAATTATCTCAAACTTAACTCCCCTGCCTTCTTCACCTGTTTCAATAATATCGATTCCGGTGATACTTAAGATCTCACGGGCGAGGAAGAGGCCGTACCCTGAACTGCCGCCATAGCCTTTCTCAAAGATCTTCTCTTTCTTCTCAGCCGGAATGCCTATACCATTGTCTGAGAAGACAATTATTCCATTTTTGTCTGATTCATGGAATGTAATCGATATTTCAGTCACGTTCTCTCCGTGCTGTTTTGAATTGCCGATAAGGTTGAAGAAGACTTTTTCGAGCATCTGGTCTGCAAATATCTCCACATCACCCACATTTACACCAGGCCTTATAATTCCGCCTAACTGATTCAGTGAGGAGCTGATGATTACGTTATTTAAGTTCTGCCAGGCGGGCTTTCTGATACCCATCTCCTGATAGTTCTTTGTGAAGGCTATCTGCTGCTCTATTGTGTTAATCAGGCGTTTTAAGTTTTTGATGTATCGCATGATCTCCGGATTCTCTTCATAGTCATCCTCCATGAGCTCACTATAGCCGTGCAGGGCTGTAATCTGGTTGAGGACGTCGTGGCGGGTCACATCACTCAGAATATTAAGTTTTTTGTTGGCAATTATCAGAGCCTGGTGGTACTCTTCTTTTTCGGTAATATCCATCATGATACCGGTTATTCTGGTTGGCTTTCCGTCATTGTCGGTTGACGAAACTTTCGCAAGAAGTGTTACCCATGCCCAGTTTCCGGGTTTGCCTATACGAAAATCAGTATGAATGTCATCTGTTTTTCCGGCGATGTGGTCCTGAAACGTCCTGGTTACCCGTTTAATGTCATCAGGGTGGGTGTACTGAAGCATATCATTAAGGTGCACGATATTGGTGCCAAACGGGTACCAGATCCCCTCCTCCTTATCAGGCCTGATCACATTTACGGTCATATCAGTTATGTTTAAGTCCCATATTATCACTTTTGCACCGCTAAGGGCAAGCATCAGGCGTTTTTTGGTATTACCTATCTCCTCCTGCTGTTCTTCCAGTGAACTGAGCATGGAGTTTACTGATGACGTAAAAGTGGTAAGTTCATCATGCCCCTGAGGGTTTAATCGTCTGGAAAAGTCCTTTCTGTCTCCTATCTCTTTAATACGTTCTTCCATATCTTCAATTCGTGCGATATACATCCTGAGTATTATGGAATATAATACCAGACCTGATACAATGGTAATGATGCATGTAAGTATGAAGAATAAGTGTAGTGAGTTTATGCCCTGTCTGAATATATCCCTTGGTTCATCCACCCTTGCAAATAGTGCCGGGTTGCCATACATATCAGGTATGAGGGTTACTGATGATACGGAGTTTTCGTCATCTGAGATTAATGTTAACGGGTATCCGGCTGTTTTTTGTGGGGCCCCTGCCATCATTAATCCGGTAAAAACATCCGGGCTTTTGTAACTGTGCAGACTGAAATCCACTACTGTTGATTCTGAGACGGAGTTTACAATATTTTCATCAATATAAAACCCCATCAGCATCTTTCCGCGAGACGGACCCTCATCATTGCTTTGCAGTATGGGTAAAAGGGCAACTGCAACCGGTCCTTCCGGAAGCATGACA
>DAOVRB010000232.1 GCA_030628325.1 Methanomicrobiaceae archaeon
TGCAAAGCGATTCATATCGAGTACAGTTAAATGAATCCTTGCCGGCACTCTGACTTCTACCGGTTTTTCTAAGATCTTCAGTTCAAAATCACTCTCAAATCCGAGTGTTTTTATGTTTTCACCTATGTTAAACGGTGAAAACTCATATTCAACAAGATCCAGGTCTCCGCCCCGGATCATGATCTTTGCCATAAACTTCTCCAGTTAAAATAGAGCCTATATCTATCCATTTTAGGATTTATCAGAGAAAATGCTCTTACCTGAGGCCGACCGCAGGGTTGCATCTGTTAAGAGTGCATTCACCGGGCCAACCGGGTTTCAGTGCTCCATCGTCTGTATCATTATCAAATGTTTTGCTATGTAAATCACTTCGTGATTTGCCATCAAACAGTGCCTGACACTGAGGTGTCATGCACGTTTTATTGAATCAACAGACATATTCAGCTCTTCATCTGATGCCATTTCTGTACTGAAAGCACACAAATCCCCTCTGTTTTTTTTGGTGGTTGCATGCGTGCAGAGACGGGTACTGAGTTTTACAACAACTATGACTCCGTCTTTTTGATGGACATCAGTTCAATAGTGTTGTTGTTTTATGTGATAAATTGTTTTATCTGGTCTGGTTCTCAGAGAAATGTGCCTGAAGCCTGTGCTTTATGCACGTTTTTCTGAATCACTCAAAAAATAGTGGTGTTGGTGTTTTATAGTCTAAAACCAGACTTCCGGGAATAAACGTTCGCGACTATAATTATTCGTCTTTAAACTGGGGCATGAGTCCCCGGACTTCTTTTCCGATTTTTTCAATTAAATGTTCTTCATCGGCTCTGTTAAGTGCTGTAAAGACCGGGCAGCGTACTTTGTTCTCAAGCATCCACTCGCGGGCGAACTCACCCGACTGTATCTCCTCAAGGATATCCTGCATTGCAACATAGGTCTCAGGACCAATCACACGCGGCCCTCTTGTCAGGTCACCATACTGCGCGGTGTTTGATATTGAGTCACGCATCTTTGTAAACCCGCCCTCGTAGATGAGGTCAGTGATGAGTTTTGTCTCGTGAAGCACTTCGAGGTATGCCATCTCAGGGGCATATCCTGCCTCGACCAGCGTCTCAAAACCTGCTTTGATGAGTGAAGTAATTCCTCCGCAGAGCACTGCCTGTTCGCCAAACAGGTCGGTCTCAGTCTCCTCTCTGAAAGTGGTTTCAAGCACGACCGCACGGGTGGCACCGATACCCTTTGCATAAGCAAGTGCAATATCCTTTGCAGTGCCTGTATAATTCTGGTACACAGCAATAAGAGCAGGTACACCCATCCCCTCCTCGTATGTCCGGCGTACCATGTGGCCCGGCCCTTTTGGTGCCACCATGATCACGTCTACTGTTGGTGGTGGCACGATCTGCCCATAGTGAATGTTGAATCCGTGTGAGAACATCAGACAGTTATTTTCCACGAGATTGGCGCGAATTTCCGACTCGTAGATGTCTGCCTGTTTTTCATCAGGAAGAAGTATCTGGACTACATCAGCTTTTTTTGTTGCTTCTGCAACTGTGTAGACTTCAAATCCGTCTTTGGATGCCAGTTCCCAGGATCTTCCCGGTCTTAAACCAATAATAATATCGAGTCCGCTGTCGCGCAGGTTCAATGCCTGCCCTCTTCCCTGAGAACCATATCCTATGATGGCGATCTTTCTGTTATCGAAGATGCTGAGGTCAGCATCTGATTCATAGTATTTTTTTATCATTGGCGTACCTCTTCAGATTATTCTGTAACTTCATAAATATTATATTGCTGTGTTAAAATAGGTACTTCTGTAACCGGATCTGAAATTTAAAAAATTATAGTTACGAACTATAATGAAGAAAACCAGACTTTAGTAAAACGTGCATGACCTTTCAAAGTCACGCACTGTTTGATGAAAGTGGCAAGTGCCACTTTCATGCCAAACGTGCATGACTCGCGTTGTGTCACGCACTGTTTAATGACAAATCACGACGTGATTTATATAGTAAAGTCTGGTTTTTGACTATAGATTTGATAATATAGATAGAGGTTTTGTAATGGAGTTGCCTGATACTCAGTCTACCCTCCCCGAAGTGCGTATAAATCTGACACGGGTGGGAGTAAAAAATGTAAAAAAACTAATTGAAGTTGGAAGAACCGGCAAAAGGCCTGTAATATTCATCTCGAACTTCGATGTGTTCGTTGATCTCCCGAGCAGTCTTAAAGGTGCCAATATGTCAAGAAACTTTGAGGTTATTGACGAAGTGCTCCAGGCGGCTATAGAGGGTGAAGTGAAAGGTATAGAAGACGTCTGTAATTCAGTAGCAAGAAAACTGCTTGATCATCATGAGTATGCTGACAGAACTGAAGTGAGGATGAGGAGTCTTTACATGCTCAAGCGTGAGACTCCTGTTTCCAAAACTGACTGTGATGAAGTGGTGAAAGTCGTTGCAAGTGCAATCGCCCAGCGCAATGATTCAAACCCGATTGTCAGGAAGAGTATCGGTGCCGAGGTGACCGGCATTACTGCCTGTCCGTGTGCCCAGAATATCATGAAAGAAATTGCGCTTAATAAATTCGCTGAACTTGGAGTGGAAAAGGATATAGTTGATAGTTTCTTAAAAGACGTTCCGATGGCCACTCACAACCAGCGTGGCAGGGGATACCTGAGTGTGGAGACTGACGATGACCAGCATGTGAATCTGGATGACATCATCAACATCCTGAAGGATTCAATGAGTGCCCGCATCTATGAGCTGCTGAAGCGTGGTGACGAGGCCGATGTCGTAATGTCTGCGCACAAAAATGCACGCTTTGTTGAAGATTGTGTTCGGGAAATGGCAAAGCGTGTGATTAATGACTTTGGTTTCCTTCCGGGGGACTCTCTTGTTACGATAAAACAGACAAATGAAGAAAGTATCCACCAGCATGATGCGTATGCAGAGCGAAATGCAACTGTAGCTGAACTGAAGGCAGAACTGGGTGAATGGCGCTGACAATATAATGCATAGACTGGCATGGGTGACATTATTTCTCTAAAATCAACAATGTCAGCTTAACATAATAGAATAAATTACCCCAGCTATCCTTTTATTGTGATGAAGTAATACTTTTTTATCAGTTCGTAATATCGATTCTGAGCCAGTACCCAAAGGTATTTTTAAACTACTGACTGAGATATAGTTCAGCGTACTTTTATGGTACGTGTGTTGCTAAATCAACGTGTGTTAATCTGAGTACAGATATCTGAACAATAAATACAAAATTGAGGCGATAATTAATGTCTAAAGTTGTAGAGATTTCCCCGACCACA
>DAOVRB010000188.1 GCA_030628325.1 Methanomicrobiaceae archaeon
CCCCAATTTCATTTTTTCCGGATCAAACCTTTGAATCTATGGCGTCATTATGGGGTTGGCAATATTGAGTCTGGAGTGGATACGATTTATCCGGATTTTTAACTTGTGGAGGTAAAGGGGGCAGAGCGGGAAGTTCCCGTCCTTCAGGGCGGTCTGTTTAAAGGCTTAAAAAAACGCATCAGGGGAGAACTCAATGATGATATTGTAACTGCATTTCTGGACGTAGCAGACGTGGATATGCAGAAGGGAACAATTTCAGGATTTGAAAGTTCTGATCTGGCCTCCCGGGAATCCGCTGAAAAAATCATTGTTTCCTGTCGCCGGATGAAGAGTTGCCGGACAAAAAGAGAACTTCTCTTTATTCTGGGAGAAGAAGTTATGCAGTACAGTCTGAAAGATCCTGGAGCCTGTCCAACCAGTGAAGACCATAATTAGATATCAACCCACTGCGTAAGTCATATAAGACTGCATAATTAAGAAATCAATTAATTTTTGAAAGGAAACGGTAAAACCAGAGGAAGATATCTGGTTAACTACTCAATTCTCAGCCAGTTGGTATGACAACTCATGAAAGCGAAAGCAATAGTATATTGTGAAAAACAATTCGGAAAGATGGACGGTAAGATCGCAAATGGGCTTGTCAGGTACTCAGAACGGTATAAGATTGTCGGTGTCATTGATAGTACAAAGGAGGGAAAGGATGCAGGGGAATATCTTGATGGAAGAAAAAGCGGGATACCGATATTCTCGGACCTTGATGATGCTATTGATAGATTAAAAGATGTTCCAGCGTATTTCATATACGGTATTGCGCCCCTTGAGGCATTTCTAACAAAGGAAAAGAGAGAGATAGTGTTCACGGCGATGGAAAAGGGTATGAACATAGTGAATGGTCTCCATGAGTTCTTTACCGAGGATGAAGAGTTCATACAAAAAGCAGAGGAATATGGAGTCAGGATATACGATATTAGAAAGCCTCCCGCAAAAAAGGATCTCCATCTTTTCTCTGGGCGTATTCTTACAGTAGACACACCGATAGTAACAATACTTGGCACAGATGGTGCAATTGGTAAGAGAACCACAGCTCTAATCCTTGTAGAAGCATTGAGAAAAGAGGGCTTGAACGTTGCATTTGTGGCAACCGGACAAACCGGACTAATTCAGGGTGCCAAATATGGTGTTGCAGTAGATGCTGTCGTTGAGGAGTTCATGACAGGGGAAATTGAAAATGCGGTCATGGAGGCATATGACACAGACCATCCGGACATAATTATAGTTGAAGGTCAGGGAGCGTTGAGTCATCCGGCATACATTAGCTCGTGTGCAATTATCAGGGGGGCACGACCGAAGGTTATTATTGTTCAGCACCCCCCAAAAAGGAAAAACCTGGGAGATTTTCCCTACATGCCAATGCCAACCCTTGAAAGTGAGATAGAACTGATAGAGACCTTTTCAGGGTCAAAGGTAATTGCCATCGCACTCAACCACGAAAATATGACAGACAAGGAGATTGAAGAGACCATAACAGAGTATGAAAAGAGGTTCCGGCTACCAACGACGGATGCCCTGAAGTATGGGTGCGGGAAGCTTGTTAAAAGGCTCTTCGAGATTTTTCCGGAACTATCCCGGGGATAGTTTGACTTATATGACAACACCCAGAATAGAGATCGACCTTGCAAAAATTGCACATAATGCAAAGAACCTGAAGAGACTGTATGGTTCAAAGGGTATCGATATTATTGGGGTTACAAAGGGAGTTTGCGGATCTCCTGATATCGCTGATACTCTGGTAAAAAGCGGGATATGTGTTCTTGCTGACTCAAGAATATCAAATATCAGAAGGATGCGTGAGGCTGGCATAGAGGCAGAGTTTCTCATGTTAAGAACACCCATCCCCAGCCAGGCTGAATCAGTAGTAAAGTATGCAGACATCAGTATTAATTCGGAGGTTTCAGTAGTCAAAAGCCTCTCAAAGTTTGCTGTGGAGTATAATGTCACGCATAAAATTATTTTAATGGTGGAGCTGGGTGATTTGGGAGTGGGGCTGATGCCATCGGATTTGGAAGACACAGTTGAAGAGGTAACAGACCTGAAAGGGATCGAGCTTGCGGGTATAGGAACAAATCTTGCCTGTCAGGGAGGAATCAAACCCGATGAGGAAAAAATGGGGCATTTGTCTTCGCTCGCCAGAGAGGTTGAAGAGAAGTTCGACCTGACATTAGAGTTTGTTTCTGGTGGAAACTCAGCCAATTACACCTGGTTCACGTCAACAGAGGATGTCGGAAGAATCAATAACTTCCGGCTGGGTGAATCTATCTATCTGGGATGTGAAACCCTCTATAGAACCCCCATCCCAGGGTTATTTACAGATGCGTTTACACTGGTTGCAGAGGTTATTGAATCAAAAATAAAGCCATCTGTACCTTATGGAGAGGTGTGTCAGGACGTATCTGGAAATATTCCCGCGTTCCAGGATCGGGGACAGATAAGAAGAGCTATACTTGGAATTGGATTACAGGATGTGCTGGTTTCCGGACTAACTCCCGGATCGGATATTGACATCCTCGGAATGAGCAGTGACTATATTATAGTCGATGCAAAGCAGACAGACTTAAAAGTTGGAGACGAAGTAGAGTTCAGCCTCAATTATAGGGGTTTGCTCTCAGCTATGACCTCTCCTGATGTAATGAAAAAATATGAATGATGAGATGCGGATTAGTATTTAGCACTTTTTCTTAGGAAGCACCACCAATTACTGCCCAACTCTCAAGAGCATACTTGATTTATGCTTTTCAGTGTCTTTGCCCCATCTCCTCCAGGAGTGTCAGCTGTGGCATGACCAGGATCAGAATGGATGACTGGAAAAACAGCATCTTGATCATAAGAATTTCGTCAAAGTTGGGGCGACCACCTCTCCTTGATTGCCGGCACTCCCATAAATCACATATTATTATCTTTATTCTCCGTGAAATCTTTCAGTTCCCATCACCAGAGAATCTTCTGGAAATCAAATGATTCAGATCCAGTGCGGGATATGCTGCCAATCTCTCCTGCTCTTTGGTATTACCTGCGCTGTAATTGGGATTTTAGAAAAATCTTTAAATCGCATGTCAAAAATTGGGGGCTGGGTCTCCTCCTTTAGAATTCTTTCTCCAGAGAGAGCAACGTCGCATAGATCTCGTGAACCCCGGCAGTGAAGGGCGTCTTCTCCTCCATCAGATGCGTGACGTCTGGTTCAGAGTCAAGGACGGTCTCGTCAAAGGGAAGGAAGAAGATCGAGTGGAACGGGTGGATCGTGCCGATGGACTTTTTGACTTTTGTTTCATCCCCATCAGACCTCACTGTATTGACAACGAGATGAATGTACGGATACCCAGCTGTTCTGCAAGGGATGCAGCGTGGAAAGCCACCTGCATTGCATTGAAACCGGGTTCAGTGACTATAACTGCCTGCACCACGCTTCCCATAATAAGCAGGCTGAGTCGGTCGTCAATGATTATCCCGAAGCGATCCACCACATCAGAGACATTGGGGTTCAGGGTCAGCATGAACCCCCGTCCATCACCGGGGCGGGCACCAACCTTCTCTTCAATGTAATCAAAATTTTGTGAGAGCGGTACGAGTCTGTCCAACCAGTGGTGATCTGGCAGGACAATAACTATATATTTATCCGGTTCCGACAATCTGATTATATGGCTAATGTAGATGAAGGTATAGATTTCAAGCCGGAAACACAGTTTAAGAATTATAACCTCATA
>DAOVRB010000010.1 GCA_030628325.1 Methanomicrobiaceae archaeon
GCATGGCAGGAATTCAGAAATAACAAAGACTCAAAAGTTAATTGGCAATTCACAACAGAAGATGCAAGAATAAAATTGCACAGGCTTTATCCGACATTAGAGGATTGACAGAACACTAGGAGATAACGACATAAATAAATGTCTGCACAGAATTTTGGCTGAGAGGCCATCTCTCTGTGAAGGACGATCATCTGCATAATGCCGTGGAATCTTGTGTGCTCCGGGCATCGCTTACCACCACCTCCGGTTTTATCTGGTAAAATATAATTGAGGGATGAATAGTTACCAGGAATGTTTGGTTTTGTGATAAATCATAGATTTAACACAGGTTCAACACTCTCAGAGTGTCCGGACCTTCTCCTTATAGTGCCAGACGTTCTGCCACTATCAAATCCCAAAAAAACAACGGTGGACGAGACAGATCGTCTTTGCATCGACAATTTCACCCTCTTTTATCATCCTCATGACATCCACAGTTCTCAGTTTCACAACCTCAATCACTTCATCCTCATCAGGCTCATATTTATCAGAGAACGAGAGATCCCCTGCCTCAAATAAGTAGATCACCTCATCGGTGTACCCCGGTGTTGTGTAGATATAACCCCTTGGGAACAACTCCCCTGCCTCCAGCCGGGTCTCTTCTATCAGTTCCCTTCTGGCTGTTTCTGCAGGTGTTTCCCCCACATCCATTGTGCCTGCAGGTACTTCGTAAATGTATTTATCAATCGGATAACGGTACTGACGGATCAGGTAACAGTAATCACCCTCAATGGGGAGCATGGCAACCGCATTTCCCGGCCTTACAACAATCCGCACAATTTCCCTTCCGGAGGGTAATGTGAGCGTGAACTCCTCCACCTTCAGCCGACCGCTGTTATAGATCTCCTTCATCTCTCAAACCTCATACCGGATGGGATCTCTCATACCAAGTGCCTCAAATGCTTCCAGACGGTAGTAGCACGAATCACAGGTTCCACAGGCAGGGGAGTTACTCCTGTAGCACGACCATGTATCTTCGTATGGCACCCCAAGCTCAATACCACGTCTGAGGATATCTGTTTTGTCCATATCCACAAACGGTGTTTCGAGTGTAATTGCAGTCCCGTCCGCAGTGCCTGTATCTATCACACGCTGAAAAGCCTCAATAAACTCAGGTCTGCAGTCAGGATAACCTGCATAATCTGAAGACTGAACACCGATAAAAACAGCATCAGCACCTCTTGATTCAGCAAATGAAGTTGCTATTGAGAGCATTGTCGCATTCCGAAACGGCACGTACGTCGCAGGCAGGGACGATCTATCCATGCTGTGATCCTCAATAGGAATCGTCCCATCCGTAAGACTGCTGCCGCCGATCTGTTTCAGGAAGTCCATCCCAATCTCCATAAACTCAATGGCATTTAAGGACCCGGCAATCTTCTTTGCACACTCCCTCTCCCGATCCTCAGTCCTCTGCCCATAACACATGTGAAGAGCGAGGATCTCATACCCCATATCCTTTGCGAGATATGCAAGTGTTGAGGAGTCCATCCCGCCGGATAAGAGACAAACAGCCCTCATTTATTTCACTCCGATCAGTTTATGGAGCTGGATCTGTAACCGTGCCGCTACGTTATTGTCTATCACAAAGTCAGCAATCTCCCTGTAACTGCTGCCTTCCACAGGTGAGATAAAAACAGTGCCACGGATATCGTTCCCTTCAATCACCTTTTTTGCATATATACAGTCTGCAATATCCGCCACTACAAACTTCACTGAATCCGGTTCACGGATATAATTCAGGAGATTAAGGTTACTCTCCTCACCGGACGATGGACATTTTACATCCATACAGATACTGGCAAACTGCTGTGTCTGCCTGAAATCAATTGTGCCGTTCGTCTCAATACTGACAGAATACCCGGCCTGAATCAACTGTTCAAGGAGAATGAGAACTTCCTCCATCTGCAGCAGTGGTTCACCACCAGTAACACATACAGTATTGCAGTGCAGATCGCTCACCCTCTCCATGACCTCAGAGACTGCCATCTCCACGCCGCCTCCCCCTCTCGATTGGGGCGTGTCGCACCATGCACATCTGAGGTTACACCCGGAGAGGCGTATGAAAGTGGTCAGAAGTCCCTGAGACAGACCTTCTCCCTGCAGGCTTTTAAATATCTCAATTATCTTCATAGCTGCATTCTGCGTAGCAACTGGTCGATTCCCAGACTCTGATCTTTGTTACTTCAGCCACAAAACCCTGATTTTTGCACTCATCAGTGATCAGCCCTGCAATCAGATCAGCCATAAGCTCGCTTGTCGGGTCACCATCAGTCATCACAACCTCCTGAAACTTTGAGAGACATTCAACCATCGGGTCATCTTTGTTTAATATTATCTGGTGGTCAAACCTGTTGACAACCTGTTTTATGCAGTTGTAATCCACAAGAATTCTGGTCTGTGCATCCACATCACCTCTCATCCAGACTTCAACCCTCCACTGGTGTCCATGGAGCCTGAAGCACTTTCCTTTGTAGTGAAGCAGGCGGTGAGCCGCCTCAAAATATGCCTCTTTATATATCCGGGTGTACATTGGTGTATCTTTTGATGATCATCTGATATAACCCTCTTGGACAGAGAGCCGGAATTACCATAATAATTACAGATCCTGTGTGGCAATTTCCATCCGCGCATGAGATAAAAAGGAGCCATCATATTATACAATATAATCAGGCCAGGACATATGTGATACAAGTGTTTAATACAATATGAGTGCCATAGTTAAGGCAGGAATCTGATATTTGCGTGACAGCGGTGGAGAGGTTAACAGAGGGGGTATCGACTCTGTAACTGAATAAAACAGAAATATTTTACGTATTTCTGTTTTAAGAGGTGACTCTCAGTCATAAGAATATATCAATTTCACGCGAGAGCTAAAACTCCAAAAGACAGTCTCAAATTACTAAAAAACAAAAATGTGAGGATCCCCAATGGGTAATGGAAAATTTGCAGCAAGAAAATGTAAGCGCAACTCAAAAAATAACAGATGGCGCGATACAAACTATGCCAGACGGCAGCTCGGCCTCGACATAAAGTCAGATCCTCTTGAAGGTGCACCGCAGGGACGCGGTATCGTTCTTGAGAAAGTAGGTGTGGAAGCAAAACAGCCGAACTCAGCTATCCGTAAGTGTGTGCGTGTCCAGTTAATCAAAAATGGCCGCCAGGTAACCGCTTTCGCAGTGGGCGACGGTGCAATCAACTTCATTGATGAGCACGACGAAGTGACCATCGAAGGTATCGGCGGTCGTCTCGGACGGTCAAAAGGAGATATTCCTGGTGTCCGTTTCCAGGTAATTGAAGTTAACAACGTATGCCTGCGTGAAATGGTCACAGGTAAGAAAGAGAAACCACGCAGGTGATTTAAATGACAGAAGAAGAATTTGTAGCAGAAAATGTGGAAACCCCAGAAGCTTCAGAAACTCAGGAACCAAAGGCAAAATACCTGTTATTTAACAAATGGGATTTATCTGAAGTACAGATCAATGATCCGGGTCTGGTTCGTTACGTCA
The DNA here is from genome assembly GCA_030628325.1 of Methanomicrobiaceae archaeon. GTDB lineage: Archaea > Halobacteriota > Methanomicrobia > Methanomicrobiales > Methanomicrobiaceae > DAOVRB01. The sequence goes on from DAOVRB010000010.1 coordinate 3,549, forward strand.
GCCTTGATTCAATGATCGTTCCCCACTCCTGTGGAAAACTCGCAGGAACACAGTTTGCAAAGAGTGACATGCTCATTGTCGAACGCCTTGTCAACAAGCTCATGCAGACCGAGCAGAACACAGGGAAAAAGGAACTTACAACAAGGATTGTACGTGACGCATTTGATATCATCTATGAAAAGACAAAACAGAACCCTGTTGAGGTTCTCATAGAGGCAATTGCAAACACAGGACCACGTGAAGAGACAGTCAGGCTCAAGTACGGTGGTATCAACGTGCCAAAATCCGTTGATACCGCACCACAAAGACGTGTAGACTCCGCACTCACATTTATTGCACACGGTGTCAAAAAGACAAGCCACAAGAAAAAGCGCTCTGTAAGCGCATGCCTTGCAGATGAACTTATTGCAGCGTCAAAAGGTGACTCCCGCTGCTTCTCAGTAGGTAAGAAGGAAGAACGTGAACGCGTTGCAAAATCTGCCCGCTAATATCTCCCTTTTTTTGGTGAAATAATATGACAAGACGAAAAAAGATGGTTGAGCGAGTCACAGCACTGATGGGCAGCCCTGATCAGATCAGGAACATCGGTATTGTAGCTCACATAGATCATGGTAAGACTACCCTCTCTGACAATCTCCTTGCAGGCGCAGGGATGATCAGTGAGGAGATTGCAGGTAAAGCATGCTGGATGGACTCTGATGCGGAAGAACAGGCCCGTGGAATTACTATTGATTCTTCAAATGTCTCAATGGTACACGAGTACGACGGGAAAGAGTACCTCATCAATATGATTGACACACCGGGACACGTTGACTTTGGTGGTGACGTGACCCGTGCAATGCGTGCAGTGGACGGCGCAGTCGTTCTCGTGGACGCAGTCGAAGGTACCATGCCACAGACAGAGACTGTCCTCAGACAGGCACTCAAAGAGGGTGTAAAGCCAATTCTTTTCATTAACAAAGTGGACCGTCTCATAAACGAACTTCGTGTCGATGAGATGGAGATGCAGATCCGCCTCGGACAGGTGATCGACAAGGTCAACAAACTCATCAAGGGTATGAACGAGGAAGCTTACAAAAGTGGCTGGAAACTTAATGCAGCAGACGGTACTGTCGCATTCGGTTCAGCTCTCTATAACTGGGCGGTCTCTGTTCCGTACATGAAGAAGAGTGGTGTCTCATTTGCAGATGTCTACAATAAATGTACTGAAAACGATATGAAGTGGCTCGCAAAGGAAAGTCCACTCTGTGATGTCCTCCTTGATATGGTTGTACGCACCCTCCCCGGCCCACTTGATGCCCAGAAACGCCGTGTACCTATTATCTGGCAGCATGGTGATCCGGAAACAACAGAAGGTACTGCAATGCTCAACTGTGACCCTGACGGACCGGTCGGTCTGATGGTTACTGACATCTCATTTGACCCGCACGCAGGAGAAGTTGCAACAGGACGTCTCTTCTCAGGTACACTCAGACGCGGTACAGAGCTCTATGTCATGGGCACCGCAAAGAAGGTAAACCGCCTGACACAGGTGGGTATCTTTATGGGTGCAGAAAGAATTGAGGTTGAATCACTGCCTGGAGGTAATATCGCAGCAGTGACCGGTCTTAAGGATGCAGCCGTAGGTTCAACCGTATCAACCCTCATGGAAATGACACCATTTGAGGATTTGAAGCACTACTCAGAGCCTGTCATGACCGTTGCCATTGAGGCAAAACACATGAAGGACCTCCCAAAGTTAGTGACTGTGCTCCGTCAGGTGGGAAAGGAAGACCCGACTGTTAATGTTTCAATCAATGAGGAGACAGGTGAACACTTAATCTCCGGCATGGGTGAACTTCACCTTGAGATCATCACCGGTCGTATTGCCCGTGATAAGGGTGTTGAAATCACAACCTCTCCACCGATTGTTGTGTACCGTGAGACAGTCGCCGGCACTGCAGGTCCGATCGAAGGCAAGTCTCCAAACCGTCATAACAGGTTCTATATTATACTTGAACCGATGGACCCTGTAGTTGTCCAGAAGATTAAAGACGGGGAGATTTCCATGGACATGCCACAGTTCGACCGTCGTGATGCACTTGTCGAACTGGGCTTTGACAAAGATGAAGCCAGGAAAGTGAGAGCTATCCAGGGCACTAATATGTTCATCGATATGACAAAGGGTGTTCAGTATCTGAATGAAACCATGGAGCTTGTACTTGACGGGTGGAAAGAGGCACTGGCAGGCGGTCCCCTTGCAGATGAACTTGTCCAGAACGTAAAAATCACTCTGGTTGATGTCAAACTCCACGAGGATGCAATTCACCGTGGTCCTGCACAGATTATCCCGGCAATCCGTTCAGCTGTAAAAGGCGGACTGTTAATGGCAGGCGATACACTGCTTGAACCGATGCAGATCCTCCAGATCACTGTCCCGCAGGACCATATGGGTAGTGCAACAGGTCAGGTCCAGGGACGCCGTGGTCAGGTCTATGATATGACATCCCTCGGTGACACAGTTACCATTATTGGTAAGGCACCTGTGGCAGAACTCTTTGGTTTTGCAGGCGATATCCGTTCAGCAACTGAAGGCCGTGCAATGTGGTCAACAGAGTTTGCAGGGTTCGAAACTGTTCCCGGCAGTATGCTCAAAGAAGTTGTCACAGAGATCAGAAAGCGCAAGGGTCTGAAGGAACAGATGCCTGAACCTGCAGATTATCTTGGATAATCTTTCACCCGATATTTTTTTTGTTTTTTTCGTGTTCTGGTTTTCTTTTGCAGAGAGCCGGATGTAAAAGGAATTGCCTGTAGATTCAGTATTATGTCATTATTGCAGAACGCTTTTCTCATATTCACTGATCATGAAGAATTTTGAGAATTTGCCTTCCTTTTTGTTTATTATAACACCGGCTTCAGATAGTCTTTTTATGTGCCAGTGTACTGTACTCTTGTCGATACCGATCATTCTTGAGACAGAATTGTTTGAAATCCCCGGTTTTTCTTTAATTATATGAATTATCTTCTTTGTAGTAACATTTCGGCAAAGTGCCATTATTACTCTCTGCTCGTGACTGAATCTTGATTTGTTTTGAAAATAGCAGAACATATGCCCTGTTTTTACTGAAACAATATCCCTGTTCTTTTCAAGCATGTAGAGATGATACCTGATGGTTCCTGTGTTAATCGCTGTATATGCATTAATCTCAGTTGTAGTGCATCTGGGATTATTACAAATAAATTTCATAATCTTCTTTCTTTTCTCATTTGGGGTTTTCTCATCCCACTTTCCAAGGATGAAAGGAATGTACTTTAAGAGACAGAGAGAGGAAAAAACTGCTCCTGATATAAACAAAATTTTAATCCATAACGGTGTATCCTCAAAATTTCTTATCCCGTCAGTTCCTGAAGAATCGATATAGTCTCCGGGAAGAGTTGAACCGGTGATGATATAGCCATCTGTTTCCCATGATGCAGATGCTGGAGCTGTTGTTGATGCCAGCAGGATAAGCAGGAAAAATAATGTAATTTTTAAAGATTTTGATTTAGAAATAGTAATTTTGCGTCCCATTCAGCTCCTCTCCCTTTACGGCATACCACCACTCTCCCATCGGCAGTCCGCCTTCCTTGCGGATGAAAAAATAGGTCTGACCATTAATTTTCCTGTCAATACCATCAAAGAATGGCCCTAATACATCACCCTCCGGGGAATACACCATAAGGCTCAGGTTTGCTGTTTCGTCCTTCCATTTGAGATTTAGGTTAAGTGTAGTAGTATATGATGTTATATTCTGACTGTGCCAGTTCAGCTTATTTTCTTCAATTGAAACAGGTTCTTTTGGCCATCCTTTTTTCCACCTGTTTACTTTCGTTTTCTGTTCATCCGACAATTCGTCATAAAACTGCGGCCACGCTTTTTGCAGGTATTCACCAATGGTTATATCTGTTCCTTCAATCTCATTCATTATTTCAAGCTGTTCGTCTGTTGCCTCTGCACACATTGCCTGTGTGGGCAGAACGAGAATCAAGGCAAAAAAGAAGATCAGCAATGCTGTCTGAGACTTTAAAAAAAACCCTTTTTTTCGGTCCTGCCAGAGGTTATGTTGCTTTACCTTTTTTCTCATATTACCCTCTTTTAAAGGTTAGAGTGCAATTATTGCATATCCTGTGGTAATGCAATGCCAATTAACTTCTAATTTACTTTAGGAAAGTGTAAATATATAGCATTTCTCTGAGAACCATCCAACAAAAAAATGATCTCATATGAGATCATGAATAATACATCGGACCTGCTGAATCTGAATCTTCAGTATCGGGACCTAAAGAATAACTCCATGCATTTGAGGTATAATATCCTGATGACGGATACATTTTGATGTTTGATGCTTCAATATAACTTTCTGAGTTGCTGTATGCTGTAGAACTTACAGTCTGATCAGCGCTGTTTTTTAGTTTTACTTCGATATAATGATATCTTGGTGTTCCACCATAAACCGTTGAATCTCCGCTATAATATATCCTGTTCGTCCCGCTGCTTATATATGCATTTGTTGACATTGAAGCCCGCGTGTTTTCATTTTCAGATACTGAATTATCTGATGACGGTTTTGGCCAGCTTTTCTTCCATTTGTTCACTTTTTCCTTCTGTTCGTCTGTGAGTTCTTCATAGAATTGCGGCCACGCCTTCTGGAGGTATTCTCCTATGGTGATGTCCGTTCCTTCGATCTCGTTCATTATCTTTAACTGATCATCAGTGGCTTCTGCTTTCAGGGCACTTACCGGGGATACCGAGCAGATTATAAGTCCGAAGATTAAAAAAATCCCGAGCAGTGCACATTTCCTGTAGTTTTTCATTTTTATTTCCTGTGTCTTGTTTTAATCTGACACAGATATGATTATAATATTCAGGATAAATACCATTTTTCTGAGAAGTGTCCAACAATCAGAGGCAGGGAAATTATTTGAGGCATTGATTGTTGGACGGAAATCAGGTTCATAATATATCTCTTCAGGCATAGAGTTATTATTCGATGAACAAAAAGAATAATCCTATAATAAAATTATTCAGGGGATTTTTCAGTTTGACTCTGATTATCTGCCTTCTAATTCCGGTTGTCCACGCAGTCAACATTTTCGGCGAAGAGAAAATAATATTTACAGCTGAAGACGGAGCTTATGCCTATGGGGCAATTGATTCTGGCAATATCTTAATCTCCGAAATTTATCCAGCTAAAGACGGTTCCGGCTGGTCCAGGCTGTACCTGTACAATATCAGCAGTGAGATACTTGAAGAGCTACCTGTTGACGATCCTCCTGATTTTAAGCACATGGATCTTTATAAAAATATTGCTGTGTGGAAGGGAAAATTCAATCTCTATGCATATAATATTGATGAGAGAAATGCCCCCCAAGTAATAGCAGAGAATCTTAATTCGGTCAACGGCTTGAAAATTGAAGACAAGACGCTTGTAATTACAGGAAGATATTCATTTCCGCGGGATTCAGATTATGATCATGGAGATATCTACACATATAATTTTAATGACGGGAGCCTGACTTGCTACGAACTGCCCGGTTGCCAGGGAACAGTTGCTATCTCCGGGAAATATATCGTATTTTCCGATGACAGGTACGGTCAGATGAAAAACACCGTTCATGTAATGAATCTGGAAACCAGTGACAGATACCAGATCAGTGATGAAGAGAAGGGAGTATACTCATCTCCTGATATATCCGGTGAAAATATCGTCTATCGCTTTGATGAGGATTTTGGATCATTCTTAAAGGATGAAGCGCCCCAGCAGCTTCTCCTGACCGATATCTCTACAAATAAAACCCGGGTTATTGCTGCCTCCCCGGGTGCGAGGATTTCAAGCCCTAAAATTGACGGCGACAATATTGTCTGGGGCGATAAAAGAAAAGGAACTTACTACTCGATATGGCTCTATAATCTCAATGAGAATAACGAAACACTAATCTCAGATACGGAGGGAGAATACGGCAATGCAGTGGATATATCCGGCGATACAGTGATGTGGTCTGATCCTGTGGATGGCCGGAGTGTTTTAAAGATAAAAAGGATTGCTTCCTCCGTAGTTTCAGGGGATATCCCTGAGAACACGCAACAGGTTTTGGAAAATCCGGGCACAAGCGATTTAGAGGACAATCCTCCTAAAACTGCCGGTCTGTCTTCAGGATTGCCCCTGCTGGCTGTAATCCTTGGTTTATGTTGTGTTGTAAGAAGAATGGTTGCATATAAAAAATAGAATATATCACACCTGACCCGGGCACATATCATTTTCGTGTAATTTTAAGGGAATGAGACAATATACGGGCAGTGCTCCACAAAGCATTATCTGCCAGATGCCTGACTTAAAGTCAAATCTGGCGCCTATGGTGTTTCTGAGTGCTGTCAGAATAAGCACTACAACAAAGAATATTACCGGAATTATCATGAGAATTATTGTGGATGAAGGTCAGAATCTTATGTAAGTTAGGGTATATTCCAGACATTTTACATAAAAATAGGCAAAAATATTAGCTGAATTCATCCAAATGAATCCCGGTATCTTCGGAAATTTTGTCAAGTATTTTGGGATGAATAATTTTACCTGAATGTATGGGGACAGTGACTCTGATTCCTTCCTGATTTTTGTAGATTCTATGACTTCCACTCTGTCTGACAGGTACATATCCGTGCTTCTCAAGTGTTTTGGAGACTTTTGCTGCATTAACACGTGGAGTCCTGCCCATAATTTCATCCGGAAATTTCTACGGTAGTAAGGCTAATCTGATGTAGTTTTGGAAGTTTTTGCCCTGATTTCATAATATCTTCAAGATGCAGTCTTATTGCATCTTCAATGTTTAGAAGTGTTTCCTCATAGGTATCTCCCTGGGCATAACATCCCTGAATTATAGGTACATGAGCAAAATATCCATCTTCATCCTTTTCAATTATGACACTGTACTGAGTCATTGTTATTCTCTATCTGAATTTATTGGATTATAACTTTTTAGTCTGTCAGGTTCCTGAGTTTGAATTGAGTACAAGTTAACAGCATCACAAATTGCAGGAAGAATTTTTCTCAATCAAAATGAGTCGCAACGAAATAAACCGGAATAACTTCTTCTCTCTAAAAAAGATTAAAGCGAGGATTTCTCCCCAAGCTCAATAACACCTGCGTCAGGCACCATCTCCTTTAACATTTCAGCAATCCCGGGATGACAGGTAAAGTACAGGATCTGATTTTCAGATGAGACGGTACGAATTGCCTCACATGTCTTTAAAGCCCTTTTTGGGTCAAAATTGACGAGAATATCATCAAAGACCAGTGGCAGGCGTTCAGAATGTTTGCCAAACTCCCTTATAAACCCAAAACGGAGTGCAAGATAAAGTTGTTCGACAGTCCCGCGTGAGAGTTCGTTAATCCCCTTCCTGTGCCTGTCACAGTCTTCAACAAAAATATCACGGGTATCAACCTGTGAGAAGATATGCCTGTAACGCCCTCCGGTAATCTCAGAGAAAAAACATTCCGCCTCCTTAATAACCGCAGGCTGCCGCTCCTTCTCATAGAAATCAGTTGCCATATCCAGAATTTGCCTGGCCATCACAACAGATGCCCACTCTCTGGATTTCTCATGAAGTGACCCTGCAAGAGCACTTCTTTCCATCCTGAGTTCTGCTCCGGCATTTCCCGATTCAAGGTTCGTGATATCTCCCTTAATCCTGCCAACTTCCTGCTGCAAATCAGAAATTTCCTCAGATATCGCTTTAAACCGCTCTTCGGCTGCCGTGATCTCATCATGAAGGGTCTGCGGATCCAGAGATTCCAGTTCGGCAACTGCACTCCTGTATTTCTCCCCGTCACCGAAGAGACGTA
>DAOVRB010000059.1 GCA_030628325.1 Methanomicrobiaceae archaeon
AACAGGAATCGCGTGACAAAGGTATCTTTGGCGGTTTGTTTGGGTGATGGGAAATAACTGGCGGTGTCAGAGAGAGCACTATCGCTGACCTGCGTGTTCTCATCTTTTTTACCCCCGGATACCCTGTTTTATGCCAAATTACAGACTTTTTTGAGAGTGCCTCATAGATAATATTTTAATACCAGAATCAATAATACTCATTATCTTCCGGGTAGCGATTGATTATGGTGCAGAATGAAATTGAGTTGATCAAAGAAACTGAGTCTGAAACTATTAATCTGCTGAAGAAAGCGAGAGAAGATGCTCTAGATCTGATAAAAAAAGCAGAGACTGATGCCGGGAATATCTCTTTTAAAAAACGACAGGAAGCATCAGAAATTGTCCGTCAGATGAAAGATACGGCTGAAAAAAAGGCAGAGGGTGATTCCGAAGTTATCAGAAGAGAGGGAATAAGAGAAGCGGAAACCATCAGAAAACAGAGTGCCAGAAAGATTCCCGGAGCAGTGCGTTATATTGTCGGGAAAGTAGTTGGTGTGGACGATGTTGTTACCAGCAGAGATTAAACAGGTTACAATCGGGGTTCATAAGTTCTATCAGGACCGTCTCATTAAAGATCTTCATGAAGCCGGCATTATGGAAATCAGAAACATCCGTGATTCGGAGAGTGATGTATCTGAGATTCTCAAAGAAGGGTACCGTTCTCCTGAATTAGGTAAATATGCCGAATATATCTTAAAAATAAACACTATTCTGGAATATTTAGAGGAAGTCCGGGAAGATAGTCCCGGTATCTTAAGAGAACTGTTTTCACCCACTGTGTCTCTCAAAAATCCGGTTCTCAGAAGAGATCATGCACAATTATTCAGGGAAGTGGAGGATCTTCTTGGAGAGGCAGGGGATGCCATCAGAATAAAAGATGATTTGTCTCTTATGCGTGAACGGTGTGGTTATATCTGTGAAGAGCAGGAAAGCCTGACTCTCCTTCTGCCATTTGATTTTGAGACTGACTATCTGGGAGAATCCGAATATCTCTATATCGTGGCAGTACAGGTTGATCCTGCCAGTTATGAGCACCTTGCAGACGAAATTGAGAGACAACTGGGTGATGAAGTCGTACTCATAAAAGAGATGGTTGACACACAGTATGTAACAATCATCGCAACTCTCAGAGATAACCAAAATACCCTTGATAATCTCCTGAAAGATCCCTTGTTTACCCGGGTTGAAACAGATAATCTCAGAGAGAATTCTGTAAATTCCAAAGAGAATCCTGTTAATTCTGCAAATCCCGGAGGGAAACCCTCTGAAATCATCGCTCTTCTGAGTGATGAATTAAACAATCTCAAAGAGTGCCAGACCCGGCTGAATGGCGAACTCTTTGCCATCGACAAAAAATGGGGTGCGAAACTCACCATTCTCAGGGAAGAACTTGAGATAGGAAAAGAACAGTTAAATGTCCTTTCTGCATTTGGCAGGACAAAAGATGCCGTTATTATTGAGGGATGGATTGCAGCAGGTGATGTGGATGCATTAGAATCTCTCTGTGAGGAGACAACAGACGGGCATGTCTTTTACGAATTTAAAGAACCCTCATCAAATCCTGACGGAGTTCCCGTAAAATATGATAACCCGTCCTGGCTGCAGCCATTTGAATTCTTAACTTCAATGTTTTCCCGTCCAAAGTATGATGAGGTAGACCCGACACTCTTTATTGGTCCGATTCTGATCGTATATTTTGGCCTGATGCTCGGTGATGCAGTATATGGGTTAGTGATCCTGATTATGGCATATCTGCTGTACCGCGGGGCCGGCAGGGTCAGTAAGTCAGTCCACGACTTAAGTATCATCCTGATGGGTGCAGGCGGAGCGACCATTGTCTTTGGGGTGATGCAGGGGGGGTATATGGGTGATTTCCTGCCCCGGTTTATGGGAATAACACCGCCCTTTATTGTGTTCAACCCGCTTGACGATCCGATATCATTTCTCCAGATTGCTCTCGTAATCGGGATTATCCAGATAAATCTGGGTATTGTAGTTGCGATATACCAGAACCTGCGAAGAAAGAACTATTATGATATAATATATGGCCAGATTCCATGGTTCTTTATCCAGCCGTCTGCTGCGATTCTTCTCTTTCTCTTCTTTGGGTGGGCGGATTATGGTTCATCGGTCACCATGGCTGCCTGTGTGGGCGGGATCATTGGTATCGTCATGCTTTTCAAAAAAGAAGGTCCGCTTGGTTTTTTCAGCCTGACCGGGTTTCTGGGAGACTGGCTCTCATATGCCCGGCTTCTTGCGCTTGCTCTTGCAACCGGGGGGATCGCAATGACAGTCAATATCCTGACAGAGATGGTCTCAGGAGCACACCCTGCAGGGGTTATTCTTGCTATTTTCATCTTTATCGGAGGACAGACGTTTAATTTTGCCCTGCAGTCACTGGGCGCATTTGTTCACTCATTGCGTCTGCAGTTTGTTGAGTTTTTCGGACAGTTTTATGTTGGCGGCGGCAGAGAATTTATGCCATTTAGTGCAGGAAGAGTTGTTACAGAATTAGTTGAGGAGGATAGATAATGGTTATTGGTATTGGTACTGTACTGGTAGTAATCGGAGCCGGACTTGCGGTCGGTATGTCAGCGATCGGTGCAGGTATCGGAGTCGGAATTGCCGGGGCCTCGGGTGCGGGAGTGACTGCGGTAAAAGAGGATAAATTTGGAGTTTCCCTTGTATTCCAGGCATTGCCTCAGACACAGGGGATATATGGACTGCTGGTGGCGATATTGCTTCTTGTCAGTACCGGCTTACTGGGCGGGTCAGGGAGTACTGATGTACCTGTTCCTGTCGGGCTTGCGGCTATTGGCTGCGGTCTTGCCGTAGGTGTGGCCGGATTGTCTGCTATCGGCCAGGGTATTGCAGCAAGCAGTGGTATCTCGGCAGCCGCAGAAGATGGCGGGTCAATCGGACGTAGTATGGTATTTTCCGTTCTTCCTGAGACGCAGGCGATCTACGGTCTTTTAGTCGCAATTCTTATCATGGCGTTTACCGGCATGTTCAGCGGATTATTCACTGCAACCACAGCAGTGGGATTTGCGGCCATCGGTTGTGGTTTTGCTATCGGTTTTGCCGGTTTATCCGGTATCGGTCAGGGAATTGCAGCAAGCAGTGGGATCGGAGCTACGTCTGAGAATGAGGAGATGTTTGGAAAAGCACTTGTCTTCTCGGTCCTTCCTGAGACACAGGCGATTTACGGCCTTTTAATTGCAATCCTCATCATGGCATTTACCGGTATGTTTACCGGTGTGTTGACTGCTACGACCGCAGTCGGGATTGCTGCTATTGGCAGTGGTCTTGCAATCGGTCTTGCCGGTTTATCCGGTATCGGTCAGGGTATTACTGCCAGTGCCGGAATTATGGCGATTGCACGAAATCCGGATACTATGGGGAGAGCTTTAATCTTCGCTGTGATGGCAGAGACGTTTGCAATTTTCGGGCTGCTTATTGCTATCCTGATTATGTTTGGTGTCGGGCTGATGGGTGCCTGATTACAGGGATGCTGGTTGTATGGGTATTGAGACGATCATTGCTAAAATAAAGAAGGATGCAGATGAGGATGTCCTCTGTATTATAACGGAAGCCAAAGGAGAAGGCCGGAGAATTCTGGCAGATGCCGATATGGCGGCAGACGAGGAGTTTAAAAAGATTATTGCAGAGGGTGAACTGGAGATCAAAGCGAACACCGCAGGAATTTTGTCCCAGGCGAGGATGGATTCCCAGCAGGTAATACGGGAAGAGAAAGAACGTGGTATCTCCATCTGTTTTGCAGAAGTGGAAAAAAATCTGAGTTACATAAAACAGTCTCCCGAATATAAAACAATACTGAAAAATCTGGTGATGGAGGGCATAAACGAACTGGGCACTGATGAAATCACTATAATTTCTCTGGACAATGACCGTGAAGCCATCTGTAATCTCATCCCTGAATTATGTGAAAAAGGGAAAATAATTACCGCCGGTCATGAATGTGCGGTAACGATCGGTGGTGTCATCCTCAAATCAAAGTCAGGTCATGTAACACTGGATAATACCTTTGAAGCAAGACTGAAACGTCAGAAGAATACTCTCATGTTTGATGCATCAAAAATCCTTTATGGGGGTGTGTGAGGCATGGATGAATTAAGTGAGATTTTTGGCAGTCTGTCAGAAGTGCTGGAGATCACACCGCTTGAAGTGGTTGCAGCGGTATTTGTAATCATCTTTTTCATTGCATTGTTTGTTGTTATATTCATGGGATATTTCAGGATTATACTGAATATCGCTTATTTTGCATATCCAAATGCCAGAGTGAAGGCGATAGGAAATCCCTGTATTGAGTGTGTTCAGATCTCTGAACTTGCAGAACTGGGGAGTGTATCTGAGGTGATGGAAAAGATACGGCGTTTTCATTATGAGATAAATATTAGTGAAATGACAGATATCGAAGGAATTGAGGTGGCCCTTGGGGCACTGTACCTGAGGGACTGTAAGAAAATTGAGGAGACCGCCCCTGAAGGTACAAAATCTTTTTTCAGAGCATATTGTCTGATGGTGGAGGCAGATTCACTGAAGACTGCACTGCGGGCAAAGGATGCAGGGCTGCCACCGGATGAGATTGAACGTAAGCTGATTCCTGTCTGTGAGCTTACCTTAGTTATGATACGAAAGATAGCCGATGCACGTGATGTGGAAGAGGTGATACTCCTTTTGCAGAACACGGCATATAATACAGCATTTACAACCGGAGTTCATGAGCATTATATCAGGGAAAAAGCAATATTGCCTCTTGAACTCGCTTTAGATCGGTTTGTTTTTCAGGAGCTCCACGCTTCGGTGTTCCGGGTTGATGCTTCCATGGTTGCACCTATTCGCAAATTTGTAAGTACGTTTTCAGATATTACAAACTTAAAGACGATTTTAAGAGCGAAAAGTGACGGTGTGGATAATGAAGTGATACTGGATGCTATTGTCACTCCCGGATCTGATCTCCCTGAATCAAAACTGAAACAACTGACAGAATTGAAAGATATCGTGGAAATAGCTGCCCGGCTTGAAGGTACGCCATATAGATCTCCCATTGAAAAAGTGCTCCCTCTCTGTCAGGAATCAGGGAGTATCAGACCTCTGGAAACTGCTCTTGAAAATATGTTACTGGCGTCTGTGCTCACACTTGACATCACGTACCCGCATGGTGCCGGTCCGCTGATAAAATTTATAGTGGGAAAACAGTATGAAATTAAAAACATAAGAGCGGTACTCTGGGGTATTAAGGAAGATCTGCCCGGAGAAAAGATCAGAGAGGTCGTTATATGCGAGGGGGTGGCAGCATGAAGGTAGGAGTGATAGCTGACGAGTACACAGTGGTTGGTTTTGCACTGCTTGGGGTTAAAGAGACAAAAATTGCTAACACAGCTCAGGAAACAGAGACCTGCCTTGATGAGTTTCTCTGCAACCCTGAAATTGGTGTAATCATCATTATGGATTATCTGGCAGAAGAGATACGTTCCACTGTCAGCAGAATTCAGAACGAAAAGAAGGCATACCCGATACTTATTGAAATATCCGGGAAAGACGGACCGGTTGAGAGGGAAGATTCTATATCCCGTCTGGTTCGCAGGGCAGTTGGAGTCAGTCTGATAAAAGGGGGCATGTAGTTGTGATAGAGATAGGTGTAATTATACAGGTGACGGGACCTGTGGTGTTAGCCGCAAATATGAGGGGTTCAAGGATGTACGAACTGGTAAAAGTCGGGGACTGGAATCTGATCGGTGAAATTATTGAACTGGAAGATGATGTGGCGACAATTCAGGTATATGAAGAGACATCCGGGATTAAACCGGGTGAAACAGTTAAAGGGACGGGGATATCGTTATCTGTTGAACTGGCTCCGGGTCTGCTTGGCAGGATTTATGACGGGATTCAGCGTCCACTTGTCATGATACAGGAACAGGCCGGTGACTATATTAAACGGGGGATAGAGGTGCCGTCAATCAGGCGGGATGTGAAATGGGACTTTACACCGCTTGTCTCTGTTGGTGATCAGGTTATTCCGGGAGATGTTTTAGGTTCTGTTCCGGAAACAAAAACCATTGTGCATAAAATACTCGTACCTCCCGGCATTTCAGGGAGAGTTATTAAAATTGCTCCTGCAGGGGCCTATACTATTGAAGATCTCATCGCAAAGGTGGAGACTTATGATGAAATCGCAGAGATCCGGATGCTTCAGAGATGGGCTGTCAGAAGACCACGCCCGTACGATAAAAAATTAGAGCCGCAGATACCGCTCATTACAGGCCAGCGGGTGATTGATACGCTCTTTCCCATTGCTAAGGGAGGGACTGCCGCCGTTCCCGGTCCGTTTGGCTCAGGGAAAACGGTAGTCCAGCAGACACTGGCCAAATGGGTGGATGCGGATATCATCGTCTATGTTGGTTGTGGTGAACGGGGGAATGAGATGGCAGACGTGCTGAGGGTCTTTCCCAATCTTGAGGATCCTCACACAGGTGAACCGCTGATGAAAAGGACGGTTCTTATTGCAAACACGAGTAATATGCCTGTTGCGGCCCGGGAGGCAAGTGTCTATACGGGGATTACAATCGCTGAGTATTACCGTGATATGGGGTATGATGTT
>DAOVRB010000045.1 GCA_030628325.1 Methanomicrobiaceae archaeon
AACGTTATGAAGTCTCTGCTGACAACACAGAATGGACATTCTACATAAAAGACGATCTCTACTGGAGTGATGGAAAGAAAGTGACACCAGAAGACGTGCAGTTCACCTTCACCTACCTCGGAGACAATATACCATCTGCCGGATGGATTCATGACACGCTTGCCAGCACATCTGTCACAGAAAATTCTGTTACTTTTGTATTCAACCAGCCATACACGACCATTAACCTGGAATTTGCAACCTACAACCTTGTTCCAAAACATATATGGGAGGAAATTGAAGACCCCAATGAGTACACAGACAATGGACCGTATGTTGGATGCGGACCTTATTACCTCGACTCAATTGATATTAACGCTGCAAAACTTGTCTTCAAAAAGAACCCGCACTGGAGAGGCAAATCACCTTCATTCGGCAATATTGAAGTCCACTGGTTTGCGAATGAAGATGCCGCCTGCCTTGCACTCGAAGGAGGAGAGGTGGACACATACTACAGATATGCAAAGTCTTACCCATATCCAAATATCCAGCGCATAATTGACACAGGTAACTTCAACACAATCGAAAAGACCAGCATAGGCCTCACATTCATGGGTATAAACCTGAAACGTGAACCTCTCTCAGATCAAAACTTTAGAAACGCACTAACGTATGCCATAGACTATGATGAAATCACACGGATCGACACACTTGGATACGGTGTTGTTCCAAACCGCGGATTTGTGCCTCCAGGCATGGATTACTACAAAGAAACCGATAAAATTACTTACAACACAACAAAGGCACGTGAAATCCTGAATAATTCCGGCTACACTGACATTGACGATAACGGCATCTTTGAAGGCACGGACGGAAACGATATCTGCCTTGAGCTTTTAATCCGCACCGGCTACGAACGTGACGGTGAACTGATCAAGGATTATCTGGAACAGGCCGGAATAGGAGTCAGTGTTAAACAGGTTGACACAACTACATGGTTTGACCTGAAAGACAACTATGAATATGACCTTACAGTATCCGGCACAACCCCCTGGGGTATGCTCATGCATGCAGGATGGGGTACAGGCTACTTTGACAGTCGCCGGACAGGAAAAGGCGTACTGCATAATTTAGATGACCCGGTCTTCATCGAATTATGTGACAATATCCTTGCAACAACCAGTCAGGAAAAACTGGAACAGTACGCCAGTGATCTTCAGGATTACTATGCCACAGAGATACCTGCAATTCCCCTCTACTGGAAGACGGATGTAACGCCTTACAACCGGGACTTTACCGGCTGGCACTATAACCCGCTCTTTGGCATATACAACCTCGACACATTCCTGAATGTCAGATATGCCTGAAAAAATTACAGAGACTCTTGTCTCTGAATGGGTGGAAGCCCTCAGGGATTCCACCTATTTCAAAATTATTGAGCAGGAAAACTGCTCTCACGATGATTTTTGGCGGAATTTTCAGGGATATGACAAACTTATGGAAATGTCGGGATATCCGGGTGAAACCGCAGAATGCCTGTGCAAAATGATCAAAAAGGGATCAACCGTACTTGATATCGGTTGTGGTACAGGGGCATTTACACTTCCGCTTTCAGAAGTTGCGAAAACAGTTTTCGCCGTAGATCCTTCCCTCTGCCACCTCTCTGTTCTTGAAAAAAAAGCAGAAAAACTGGGTATAAGAAACATACATACCATAAACGCAACATGCAGGGATCTTCCCGCTTTCTTTGATGAAAAAGTGGATTACGCAGTCTCCGCATACAGTTGCATTGATCCTGACATTGTCGGATTTTTAAACTCAATGATTGTTCATTCCCGCATCTCTGTATTTATTATCTACCGTGGAGGTGAGATCGATCCTCTGAATACGTATGCAAAGGGAAACCACCGCTATATAAGTGAAAAAACGATATGTGGCATCCTTTGTGCAATGGGATATCAGCCGGAGACAAAACTGTACAGGCGGGACTATCTTCTTCCGGTTGAGAAAATTATAGAAAAATATCGCGACTGCAAGAGAAAACCAGATGAAATCATCGATTATCTCCATAAATCAGACCGTATCGTGGAGACAGACAATGGGTGCAGGGCCACCTTCACCACATATGATGCCTTAATTACAGTCAAAATACAATAAAAAGGTCTCCTGAGATGAAAAACGCAAAAAAGAAACTCATCCGCTATTTAATCTGTATATTTGCAATTATAACACTCAACTTTGCCATACCGCGGGCAATGCCCGGTGATCCTGTTATGAACCTGATTGGCGAAGATGTGATGGTTTCGGCAGATACACTTAACCAGATAAGGTCTGAAATAGGGCTTGACAGGCCGGTTTATGAGCAGTTTGCCACATACCTGTGGAATCTCATCCACCTTGATCTTGGATACTCATATCATCTGCATGCTGATGTAGCATCGCTACTCTGCGAACGTATGTTCTGGACACTTCTTTTTGTAGGGATCGCAATTATCCTTGGAGCAATAACAGGAACTTATGCAGGTGCCCTTTCAGGGTGGTATTCTGACAGTAAAATAAGCAGGGCAGTCACCTGTGTGGGAATGGCAGTATCCTGCACACCACCTTATTTTCTTGCCCTGATTTTCCTGTCAGTATTTGTTTTCAGACTGGGTATTTTTCCCTTTAAGGCTCTGTATGATGAACCAACAATTGCAAGCGTGATTCACCACCTTGCTCTTCCGGTTATAGTAATGACACTCTTTTCAGCATCACGCAACTTCCTGATAATGCGGGGAAGTGTTATACAGGAAAAAAACAGTCATTATGCCCTTTATGCAAGAGCAAAAGGACTTTTCGACAGGGGCATTCTATGGAAGCATATACTAAAAAACGCATCCCTGCCACTGATAACCCAGGTTGCGCTTGACTTTGGCTTTATCTTCAGCGGAGCGATATTTATAGAGATAGTATTCTCTCTCAACGGCATGGGGACTCTGATTTATGATGCCATTCTTGGTCGCGATTATCCGGTTTTACAGGGTGCTTTTCTTGTTATTGCGATTACCGTGATACTTGCAAACCTGCTGGCCGACATCCTTTACGGCATTATTGACCCAAGGGTCAGGGTGAATGAAAGATGAACAAAAAAGGTCTGCCATCTCTGAACAGATACGGAATTATCCTTCTTTTTGTTTTCCTGTGCATGGCACTTATCCCGTCATTTTTCTCACAATACGACCCTGATGAACGTTTTATGGCCTATGAAGACCCATCCTCAAAGCATCTGCTCGGAACAAATGATATCGGAAACGACATATTCACAGAACTTATCTACGGAACAAGGATTTCATTAACAGTCGGTTTTGCGTCTGCCATAATTGCAACATTCATTGGTCTTGTTATCGGACTCACATCCGGTTATTACCGTGGAAATGTTGATGAAATACTGATGGGCTTTACTGATGTGGTCCTTATGATCCCAAAAATACCCCTTATAATCATACTTGCCGCATTTCTCAGACCCGGAATCTGGATTTTAATTCTGGTTCTCGGAGTCCTTTCATGGGAGTCAATTGCAAGGGTTGTGAGATCAAAAACACTTCAGATCAGGGAGACAGGTTTTGTCATGAGTGCCAGATGCATGGGCTTTTCACCGTTCCACATAATGTCGTCTGACATAATCCCAAATCTTACGCATGTGGTGGCGCCAAAGTTCATGCTCGCAACCGCTGCTGCAATGATATCAGAAGCTTCACTTTCTTTTATCGGCCTTGGAGACCCTTCGGTGAAAAGCTGGGGAGTTATGATCTCGTTTGCATTCACAAAGGGCGGATTTATAAGGGAAATGTGGTGGTGGTATCTGCCGCCAGGCATCTGCATCACTCTTGCAGTTATATCAATAGCTTTAATCGGCTTTTCATTTGAAAAAGGAAAACAGACGGTGAAAATTGAATGAAAAGACCTGTAATTGAATTAGATAATTTATCTGTCACATTTCACGGGGACTGTGATCTCCGTGCCGTAAATCAGGTCTCACTTTCTGTCACCAGAGGTGAGGTCCTTGCTCTTGTGGGGGAAACCGGCTGTGGAAAATCAGTTATTGCACACGCCATTATGGGACTGCTGCCCAAAGAAGCATCCGTTGATGGCAGCATCCGCTTTAATGACATGGAACTGCTCTCCCTGTCTGAACGCGAACTTGCAGACATCAGAGGAGAAAAAATAGCGATTATCTTCCAGAATCCATCCCTCTCATTAAATCCGGTCTATACAGTTGAACATCAGATCTCAGAATCTCTGTATATTCACAGAAAAACGAGAAAAGAACTGGCAGAAAAGTGCACAAAAAATTATGTTTTAAAATTCGGCTTCAATCCTCCCGAAACGTATCTCCCATTATACCCGTCACAGTGTTCAGGCGGGATGAACCAGCGTATCCTGATTGCAGCATCAACGATCCTCAGCCCGGAAATTGTAATCGCCGATGAACCGACAAAAGGGCTTGACAGGGAAAGAGTAAATGAGACAGGTGAAATTCTAAGGAATCTTGTTTCTGAAAAAGGCAGATCTCTCATTTTAATAACCCATGACCTGGAATTTGCACGACGCATCTCAGACAGGATTGCTATTATGTACTCAGGTGAGATCGTGGAAACTGCATCTGCTGAAGAATTTTTTGCTGAACCAAAACATCCATATTCAAAAGGGCTTTTAAACAGCCTGCCGGAAAATGGATTTGTTCCTATTAAAGGTTCATCACCGTCATTGACCAGACCTCCTGACGGATGCAGGTTCCACCCCCGCTGCATGTACATGAATGAACAGTGTGCAGAAGAACATCCTGATCTGAAACCCACAGGAAACCGTAAAGTGAGGTGTTTTCTCTGTCACTGAAGACTAAAGATCTATCAAAGAGTTATTCCAATGGATTTATCCGGAAAAAAACGAATGAGGTTTTTTCAAAGATATCATTTGAAATCCCTGCAGAAGGAACAATAGGACTCATGGGTCCTTCGGGTTCAGGAAAAAGCACATTCGGCAGAATCATCGCAGGCCTTGAAATGCCGACATCAGGTCAGGTGCTCTACAAAGGCAGGGATATCCGGACACTTAAAACAGGTGATTTCAGGGAATTCCGGCAGAAAGTCCAGATGATGTTTCAGGATCCGGCAGGCATCTTAAACCCGAAAAAAACAATTGAAAAGTCAGTCACTGAAGTCCTTGATCTCCTTAATATTCCAAAAAAACGCCAAAAAACAGAAATTGCAGATATTTTTGATCAGGTAGGTCTTTCAGATGAAATACTCAACCGTTATCCTTACCAGATCTCCGGTGGCCAGAGCCAGAGAATTGCCATAGGAAGAATACTGCTCCTTAAACCTGATTACATTATTCTTGATGAACCTACATCAGCCCTTGACAGTTCGGTGCAGGCACAGATGCTTCATCTGCTAAAAGATATACAATCCGAATTCAAAACAGGTTATCTCTTCATATCACATGATGAATCGGTAGTCCGTTTTATGTCTGAAAAAATCTTTGTAATGGAAAACGGCGCCCTGAAAAAAAGTGTGTGCCAAACATTGTAAGAGGCCCGGCTACCCCAGTTTCCATACCTGTGTTCCATACGTCCCAAGGTCTATCTCGAGGTATGCATCTTCATGTACAAACCTCTCACCCTCCGGAACCTCAAAGATAATATTGGACTCGTAGTGGCTTTCACGCCGGATCGTGACCTGTTTGTACGGATCACCCACATTGGTCATATATTGTGAGGGTGTTGATTCCTTATATTCAAAACCATTATACCAGAGTGTATATGCACTGTCTGCCGGGGGTTTTATCCTGTCAGAACCGCCGCCACGGTACCCGAGGTGAGTGACATCTATAGTTATTGCAAGGAATATATTTCCAAAATCAGGCTCAAGTCTTGTAACAGAGTTGCCTTCCTTAAGGGTGAGGGCCTTTCGGAGACGTACCCCTTCCACATTTATCCCGATACTGTTAAGTTTCCTGCTATCTCGGTAGTGGAAAGCAGTATTTAAGTCATGATACTTTGATAATATCATATCCGGATTAACTTCCATCCGTGCTGTATCAACCGGCTTTGAACCGGTGGTGTTCAGTACCTGATTCAGTTTATCAAAACCAGTCTCCATGAAAGAACAGGCGACCTCCATACTATTCAGATCAGTGTACAGCCCGGCATACCAGAAAGCTGAACCGGCTTTGGAAAGATCTCCCAGTGCAGAGATATAATCCGACTTTATCTCTGAATTAGAGTCAGAGACAGGGTAACCTGAGACAGTTTCTGTTACTTCCAGACATTTATCCACCAGTTCTTCGGAGCTGGCAGCCAGCCCGGAATTGTCAGCATTCCGGGCATATTCGCTGGTATCATACACCATCCGGCTGATTGTACCGGCTGAAGATATTATGTAATCCTTAAACGATTCATCAGAGGCATATAATACGTTCTCAACAGTATAAACTTTTTTTGGAGAACCAGGGACAATACAGGCAGTTGGCTCCTCATACATCACAATATGAGTTTTTTCGCCTGTTTTTAAGTCAGACCAGTCAGAAGAGCGGATGACCGCCCCATCTTCATTCCACAATGTACTTAATCTCTGTACGTCATCAGCATTCAGAATAAACCTGACAGAAAATGCATCTGAATCTGTTTTTGTAAAGGTAACAGCTACAAAACCGATTCTCTCCCCGCATTCACTCTCATAAAGAGATTTGACCAGCTCTGTCGCGTCACCCTCAAACCACCACAATGTACTGGCGATCCTCTCTGAGCTTTCCTGACAGAAGAGATTTATCTTAATACCCTTCTCCCTGCCAAGGTAGGAATCATCTGCCACCAGCGGATCAGTGGCGAGGTTCAATATGTTTATCTCAAAGTAGTCACAGTCTTTACCTGCACCTGAAAATAAATATGAAGCCTCTCTGAATGCAAGGTATGCACTCTCATTAAAATCCAGGTCAGCATCCTCTGTTTCGAAAAATACAGATCTTGCAAACTCCATTTTTATCTGGGAGGCCAGTAACCCGGAGTTTTTCTCATTTTGGGGATCGCCTGCTGTTATTGTACCAATCTTAAATGCTGAGATATTTCCGAAGTCTGCATTATCTCCGGAGAGATCCAGTTTCCCACCTGCAGAAGCATTGAACAGGTCGTCAAAGACCGTTACGCAGGTGTTTAAAAAATCTCCTGTCGTGCTTGCGGACTCTGAATCCGAAACAGCACCGGAGGCACCACCCGGAGGTACTGCCTGTACATCTGATGACAGAATCATCATGCTCCCGCCAAGCACAATTACTACAAAAAACAAG
>DAOVRB010000261.1 GCA_030628325.1 Methanomicrobiaceae archaeon
AGAAGTCTTTCATGAAAACGTAGTGTGGAAATTTCATATGTAATCATACTGGTATCAATACCAGAGCCTCCGCCGGTTGTCTCAAAACAGAGTTCCATATACTTTATCCTGAGAACCGGAGTATCGACTTTGGCAACAATCGTATTAGCAAGATTGAGCGAATTGGAGGTCTCTTCAAGAGCAGAATGAACCACACTTTCACTTTTTTGCGTAGTGGAAAAACCCGCACCCAGCACAACATAGGAAAATACTGCAGCCACAACAATAAAGGCAATCAAAACTATTCCAGCTTCTAACCCGGTAAATGCCTCACTATTTCGCAAAACAACCCTCACTGTGAAACAGTTAATCGGAATTATATTAAAGATTACGATTTTACTCTGACATCCAAACCTGCAGAATTGCACATTTGTGCATCCTCCCCCGATAAATCTTCCAATGCTATACTAAGATTTCGAAGATTAAAAAAGGATTTCAAAACACCTGCATACATGCAATCTGCATATTTGCCACAGAAACCTACGAATATATAGCATCATACAGTTTATGACGTATTTATATCTCCAAATTACAGCATTCATCATGCGTTATGTGGCGGAAAGGTAGGTTTAACAGGATATTTAAGCACCAGACTGTCAGGGAGTATTCAGTCAATCAGTATCAATCCTCATTCAGTGAAACTACTCCTGCCCAAACAGAATGATCAACACCTGTGGAAATTATGTGAGAACTTCTGTTGAAACCAGGATTGATGAAAGCAGAAAGTCTCCCTTCAGACAGGGGGAGTTCACTGAATGGGGGTTGATGTCGGTTTATGTGCCAATTACCCTACAGCAATTGAATTGATCATGTCTCCCTGTTTCCCACAAACAAAATGATTGAATGGGTACCTACATAAAAACAGACAAATGTTCCCATAATGAGTGAAGCAGATATAAAAGGCTAATTACCACATTTGCCCCATTTAACGCCCGATCCCACGCAGCCGATACAAAAGTATACCCTGACACAAGATCTTCCAGATAAGGGACAATATGAGGGTCCATATTCGCTGAAATATTCCAAGACTGCCCTGACACAAGTAAATTGCTGCGTCGTATATTATATTAAACATAACTCATTTCCGGTGTAAATCCAAAATATGTTTTTCATAAGTGTTTGCTTTCACCCCCTCACACCCCAGGTTTTCACCCCGCATCCAACTACGACATATGGAATCACAGTGAAAATGAATAATGACGGACATCTCTGTTGCAATATTCCCCCTCATTCTCCCGGGTTTTTCATCCAGAGTTACCTCTCTCCTTCTTCCCGACCCGATCTCATCAGATCAGACCCAACATAATCTAACAGGAGCTACAGCACCCGCACTACATTGCGCAGAATAGAGATTCTACGCAAAAGTAATATACATTGAGGAATTAAAGAATAAAGCATGGAAAATAATTATTTTTCAGAGTGGCTCCCCCGCTTCAACTACCACCTGAAAATGAGAAATTATTCACCCAAAACAATCACAAGTTACGAACAGGTAATACGAAAGTTTGCATACTATCTCTGGCTTCGGCGGAATGTGGAGAGGAATGAAATAGAAACCCACTGGGAGGATCTGCAAAATTCCAGGATGGATACAGAAATGGAGGTCACCCCCATTATAGTAAATGATTTTCTGGCATTTTTAACATCAAGAAGAAACTACAAAGCAAAAACACTCCACCGCATTATTTCATCATTAAGCTCATTTTACAGGTATATCTACATCCAGGGCATAATTAAAACCAACCCGATGATAGGGATAGATCGCCCGCGAATAAAAGAACAGGAGCTAAAATATCTAAAACATAATCAGGTTATCCGCCTTATGAACTCAATACAAAACCAGCGTGATAAGCTGATAATCAGGACTATTTATGCCACAGGAATCCGTGTTTCAGAACTCTGCGGAATTAATACAGAAGATATTGATTTTGAAGAACATACAATCCGCATAAAAGGCAAAGGAGGTAAGATCAGAACAGTCTTTATGGATAGTGAAACCCTTGATGAAATTGACCGGTTTTCAGCAGGAAAGATATCCGGACCGCTTTTTGAAGGGCAGCAGGGCAAGAATATTTCCCCCAGGACAGTCCAGCACATTTTCACAAAGTATGCTCCCAGAGGCATAACCCCACATAAAATACGCCACAGTTATGCATCCGAACTCTACAAACGGTCCAAAAACCTGCGAGTTGTCCAGGAAAACCTCGGGCATTCATCCATTCAGACAACAGAGATATACCTCCATACAGACGTGGATGAAAGAAGGAAAGTATACCAGGAATACTTCCCGCTTTCAAACAGAAATATGGAGAAATAAAGGCGAAAAGGCAATATCCTCCTTTCATTCACACCAATTCAGAGATTGTGTTGATTTTTTGTTTTTTGTTTTTGGTTAAACGTCTTTATTGAGTGTATTAAAACAGAATCTATTACACCCCAACAAACGCCATTAAATATCCTGTAAATGAAAAAACCCAGGATTTATAGTCGAAAACCAAACTTCAAGGAATGTTTGGCACCATAAAAAATACCTGACATTCTTTCCTGAAAATCACCCTTTTGGCTGTATTATTCCATTTCAGCGGTTTTTTGTCTTTTTTCAAATCAATAGTCAAACAACGTTTTACACGAATCTGAAAAATATCTGAGAATCATCACATCCACTTCCTGCACACCAACATTAATTACAGGTGAAAAAGCGCAATTCACACCTTAAAATCAATATATCCTAAAATATTCTGATGAAATTACACCATGAAAATCCGGTTTTTATGATTTTACAGACCTCCATAAACCGTATGATGCTATATATAACAACAGGGGGCGACAGAGTTTCAAAAATACAGGATATCCTGAGAAAGCAGATTGGATTAATCACAATCTGTAAAAAAAATCTACACCAGCCACAAACACCCATAACAAATATCCCCACCGATAAGGAGATGGATGGGGGGCAATCTATAAAGTTGACAGGAGGGATCT
>DAOVRB010000300.1 GCA_030628325.1 Methanomicrobiaceae archaeon
AGTGGAAAAAACTATGCAGAGTAATGATGGAAATCAGAGAGTATGTCAAATCCATTCTGAACTGATTTGGCAGACTGCGCGTAAAGATAAAAATTGGTTTTTTCTGCCAGTTTATGATTTTTCAATTATCTCCTTAATCCTACCAACACGACCATCTTTCAACCTCACTTTAATCCCATGAGGATGAAAGGATGATTTTGTGAGAATTTCCAGAACAACTCCTCTCGTCAGTTTACCATTGCGCTGATCCTGCTTTTGTACAATATCAACAATATATCCGGGTTTAATCGATTTTCTCTCTCCCGGGCCTGTATTTGGATTCATAGATCTGATATAATATTTTAGAAAGTTTTAGCTAAAACGTGCATGACGCGTAAGCGGTTAGGCACTGTTTGATGAAAATCTTTGATTTTCATGGTAAACGTGCATGACGTCTCAGCGTCAGGTACTGTTTGATGACAAATCACGAAGTGATTTACATAGGAAATTAAAGGAGTGGGAGGAGTAAGCCCCATTCTGTTCATTGTGGCATTCAGCTACGCGCCATACCCGGACCGGCCCGGACAGCCGTTAATGCCCTGTTCTGGCTTGCACCCGCAGGGTTTCACCGTTCCAACGTTTCCTGCTGCTACGCATCAGCGAGTTAACTCACGATAAATATCGCTTCTCGTCGTTTCCGACTCAGTCGCATCATCGCTAACAGCAGGTCGTTTCGTTTCTGTGCCAGAGCCGTGACTCCCGCCACCCGCACTTGCATGCGGCTGCGTATCCGGATGGTGTGGGGACTTTCCTCAGCGACCCTGATGGGTCACCGTCAGCCACACTCTCCCTCTCCTATTATTATTGTTCAGCACGTTATTTATTACACATGGTTGTACTGACTGAGGACGAAGGGAAAATGGCAGTACGTCTGGCACGCCTCGCAATAGAGGAATCAATTGCAGGTGCACCGAATCCCGGACTGCTTCTTACTCTTGTCTTTGACGAACAAAGAGGTGTATTTGTCACACTTACAAAACAAGGTGAACTAAGGGGCTGTATCGGATTTCCAACCCCTGTTTATCCGCTTGAAGAAGCAATTGTTAAGGCTGCCAGAGCTGCCGCAACAGAAGACCCAAGATTCCCTATAGTAAAACCCGCTGAACTTAATGAAATCAGTATTGAAGTGACGATCCTCACTCTGCCACAGCCATTAACCTGCCCTCCTGAGGATCGTCCGGATAACATTAAAATAGGCAGACATGGTCTAATTGTGTCAGGAAAGAGAAGACATGGTCTCCTGTTGCCGCAGGTTGCAACAGAATATGGATGGAACAGAGTAGAATTCCTTGACCATGCATGTATAAAAGCCGGCCTTCCGCCCGGGTGCTGGCAAAAAAAGGATGTTGAAATATTGACATTTGAAGGACAGATTTTCCATGAATAGGAGTCCTGAAATATGAGTATCAGTTTTGAAGTAGTGCATAAAGATATAATGGGAAGATGCGGGAAACTGCGCATAGGAGAAAAAACAGTTAAAACACCCCTTCTTCTGCCAGTCGTAAATCCACATATTCCCTTGATTACACCAAAAGAAATGCAGGAGATGGGAATAGAGGCAATAATTACAAATGCATATATATTCAGCAAAAGTGATACATTTTGTGATAAGGCCTTAAATGAGGGTTTACATAAGGTTCTTGATTTTGATGGCGTAATTATGACGGATTCCGGTGCCTTTCAGCAGTCGGTCTATGGTGATGTGAATTTCTCAAATATCGATACCATCAGATTCCAGCGTTCAATAGGTAGTGAGATCATTGTCCCGATGGATATTGCCACACCGCCAGACACACCGTATGAACGGGCAGAGGAAGAACTGAAGATCACAAATGAACGGATAAAGGAAGCGCTGACTGTAATTGATGATGGTCATCTGGCAGCACCGGTTCAGGGTGCAAAATACCCTGATCTCAGAATTAAAGCAGGAGAATCTATAAAAGAACTTGGCATCACATTCTGTCCGATCGGTGCTGTAGTTCCGCTCATGGAAAGTTACCGATATAAAGAACTTGTTGGGGTGGTTATGGCAGCAAAGAAGGGTCTGTCACCTTCATCCTGCATTCATCTTTTTGGTGCGGGACACCCTTCAATGCTTGCACTTGCAGTCGCGATGGGTTGTGATGTTTTTGACTCTGCGGCATATGCCCTGTATGCGCGTGAGGGAAGGTACATGACACCTCATGGCAGCCTTAAAATCAATGAACTTGCAGAACTTCCCTGCGCATGTTCAGTCTGTCGTTCACATAGTGCTCAGGAACTGAATAAATCACCTGACAGGGAACGTCTGCTTGCGCTTCACAACCTGTACGTAACAATGGCTGAAATTGCCCGCATAAGGCAGGCAATCCAGGATGGTACACTCTGGGAACTGGTTGACGAACGGTGCAGAAACCATCCACGCCTCCTCTCAGGTTATCGTGAATTCCTGAAATATACAAGTGACCTTGAACAGAGTGACAGAGTCTCTAAAAGGAGGTTCTTCTATCGTGGCGATGAGAGTTGTCTGCGCACTGAGGTTTACCGGTATCACAGCATGATCCCCCGTTTGTCTATAGGAAAGAATGTCTTAATCTCCACTGATGGGAGGTCAGACAGTGGTTATGATGACATTCTCCATTTTAAGCCTCCGTTTGGACCATATCTCCC
>DAOVRB010000181.1 GCA_030628325.1 Methanomicrobiaceae archaeon
GATATTTGAGAAGGCGAAAAAGCCGCTTTTCATCGCATTTACTGTGGCAGGCGATCCTGACCCGCAGAGGTCTGTTGCCGTTGCACGCACGCTCATTGATGCAGGAGCAGATATTCTGGAATTTGGAGTGCCTTTCTCTGATCCGGTCGCGGACGGTCCTACCATACAGAGGGCAGATGAAAGGGCCCTCTCTGCTGGTATAAATCCGGATCTGGTCTTTGGGATTGTGCGTGAGGTGAGGGCATACTCCAAAATTCCCATTGTGCTCCTGACGTACTACAATATTGTGTACCGGAGAGGCGTTGAGACGTTCTGTCGTCAGGCCTCTGAAGCGGGCGTTGACGGGATACTCGTCGCCGATCTACCAGTTGAGGAATCTGAGGGGATGTGTACAGCCGCCCGGAGGTATGGGATTGATGCAATCTTTCTGGTGGCGCCCACTACCAGTACTGAGAGACTGAAGAGAATCGAAGAAAGTGCAACCGGTTTTCTCTATCTTGTTTCTCTGCTGGGTGTCACCGGTGCACGGGATCAGATCTCCGCATCTGCGGCAGAACTCATCGCCCGGGTTCGTGAAGAGACCACACTTCCTCTTGCGGTCGGGTTTGGGATCTCGCAACCTGAACATATAAGAGCACTCTCTTCTGCAGGTGCGGATGCGGCAATCGTCGGCAGTGCAATAGTGGATATCATAGAAGAAAATCTGGGTGACGATGTGGCGATGATGCGGGAGCTGCACCGGTATGTAAGAGCGATGCGTGGGGCAGGAGGTGGGGACGCGTCTGTCTCTGGTTCCGGGTCTCCCTGATTTTTCTGATGGGTGGGGGGCCTTCCCGCTCTGTTCTTTTCAGCCCCACGTGATTTATCTGTTATTTTTTTCTCTCTCTTCGGAGATTAGAGATACCCTGTGACTGTATGCCCTGAGAATGTTTGTTGAAGTAATAAATCCTACGAGATAGTCAGGTTTGTCTTTGTCAACGACCGGGATGTGGTGAATGTCATTATCTATCATTATAGTAAGGGCAATTTCAAGTGTTGTTTCCTGTGTGATTGTGAGAACTGATTTTGACATGCATTCATGAACCGGGGTGTCCAGACTGTTACTCTCTTTAAGTTGCCTGATATCACCAATTGTAATAATACCTGTCAGTTTACCATTTTCGTGTATGGGGAAACCAGTGTGCCAGGTCTCATCAATAAGGGACATCACCCTGCTGCACGGGTCGTCCGGAGATAATGTGATCAGTTTGTCTCTTTTTACCATGACATCCCCTGCATGGATTTCTTCAAGAATTTCAACATTATATTCGCCCCTGTGGGCGGGGGAGTGCGCTTTGGTCAGTGCCTGCTCAATAAATATTGTTTTTTCACCTGTCAGAATGGATGATACGGCAACTGCACCCATCGCCGGGATAAGAAGGGAAAAGTCTCCGGTCATCTCAATCACCATGATCATGACAGCTATAGGGGCGTTTGCTATTGCACCAAATAGTGCAATCATTCCTACTATGACAAAAACAGGTACTGAACTGACTGGAACGATTGTGGGCATGGTCATATTAAGCAGTGTTCCCATTGCACCTCCTGTTGACCCTCCTATTGCAAGTCCGGGTGCGAATACACCACCACTTCCACCAGAACCTATTGTCAGTGAGGTTGTCAGAATTTTTAAGAGTGGAAGAAAAAGAAGGACACAAAGGGGAAGCATACTGTAGAGTTCAAGTTGAAGGAATCCATATCCTGTGCCTATACTGCCAAGTGCAAGAAGAAGACCTTCGGGAGACAGGTGTGCGAGTGCAATGACAATGACGCCGATTATGAATGCTCCGCCAAGTGGTTTTAAGTAATTGGGTATGCGATGTTCTTTGTAAAACCTGTTAAACAGGTGCTGTGTGCCGTAGAATGTTCTGATATATAACAGACCGATAAATGCACATATCAGACCAAGTAGTATAAACAGCGGTATCTGAGTGATACTCCATGTGGTTCCGTCTGTGCTGAATATCGGATTAAATCCTTCAACTGAGGCAAATATAGAATACCCGATAACTGATGCGAGAAATGCAGGTACGATCGCCTCAGATTCAAAATCCCTTATATAAAGAATTTCTGCGGCGAGAATGGCACCGCCAAGTGGTGCCTTGAAAATTGTGCCTATACCTGCACCTATGCCGGTGGCAAGTGCGATTCTCCTCTCGCGTGGGGATAATCCCAGAATGTCTGCCGCAATTGATCCAAAGCCTGCAGATATCTGTGCTGTAGGTCCCTCACGGCCTGCACTCCCTCCTGTTGACATTGTCAGGATGGAAGCTACAGCTTTTAATAAAGGAATTCTCCACCTGACTCTGCCGTCACCATGGAATGCCTTAATTGCCGCATCTGTACCATGACCCTCTGCTTCCGGGGCAAATGTGTATACAAGTATACCTGAAAGGAGTGCTCCAAAACAGATTACAGGGAGGATCAACCAGATATTTTCCGGAGGTGCCCAGTTTGATATAGTCTGAATGCTCTGTCCTTCATCCGGGTAATGAAATCCAACAATTATGTCCATGAAAAAATGTGTGCTGAATTTCAGACCTTCAAAAAATATGAGTGCTCCGAGACCTGAAATAATACCAATCAGGATCGCTATGATCATAATTTTTTTGAAAGATCCTGTGGTATTTTCCATGTATGTTATTATTAGTGGGGTTATGGACATTAGTTCTTTTCAAAAAGATCTGATATGGTAGTATCTGGTGAAATTTTGGAATGATAAGGGTGTCTCTCAAATCAGATCAGGACGGTAAACAAGCCTCCTTATAGTGAGTCCGCAATTAAGGATAATTACAGAGGTAATTGTAACTCGTATTAACTACGATTTAACATGGTCTAAGTAATATAACCTGAAAGTAAGGGTGAGATTTCCTACATTATTTCGTATTTGTCAGGTGTGTCTGACCTGTAAAAACACAAAGATCTCTGGGCGCGTTTGAGGGGTGGTCAGGAAAATAATTAAAAAATAGTTCATGTTGGGAGTAGTTTTTGATAGTTGCATGTGCCATTCTCATTAATTTTATGAAATATCAACGAAAACTAATTTACCTTGGTTTGAGATATAATAAAAAAATGCCAGATTCTTTTTGAAAATTGAAATCAAGTAGAAACCTTTTAATACACTCAAAAAAACCTTTAACGTGAACCTATACGTGTTTAATACGTTGTTGGTATAGGTATGACAATTTAAGAGGTGTATTAATTATGGTGTTTCATCCTCCAGTAGCAATAGTGGCTAAAGCAGGTGGAGCCGGCCAGTACAAGGTTGGTTTACCTGCATGGAACATGCTTCTCCGTGGATTTATGGCAGGAGCATATATCGCCATTGGTGGCGCTCTCGCGACAACCTGTTTTACAGGTGTGGCAGCAACACTCGGCGTAGGTATGGCAAAGTTGATTCTTGGTGCAGTATTCCCTGTTGGGCTTATTATCATCATTCTTACCGGTGCAGAACTATTTACCGGTGATGCGATGTTAGCCCCAATGGCAGCATTTATCCATCAGGTGAGCTGGGCACAAATTCTGAACCTGTGGCTATGGGTATATATTGGAAACTTAATCGGATCCATTGTATATGCATATATTATGGCATTCGGTCCGTTCACCAGCTGGGACGCAGCAGGTGTTGCAACCGTCAATGCATTTGGTATCAGCGCAGTAAAGATTGCAGCAGGAAAGTGCAGTTACATTGGCGGAGCAGCCGTATGGGGATGTTTCCTCAAGGCAATTGGTTGTAACTGGCTCGTCAATCTGGCTATCCTGTCTGGTATTTGTGCAGATGATCTGGTTGGCAAGTTCTTTGGTATCTGGTTCCCGATCATGGCTTTCGTTTCCTCAGGATTTGAGC
>DAOVRB010000035.1 GCA_030628325.1 Methanomicrobiaceae archaeon
ATCAATCTTCACAAGATCTTCACCAACACGGTTTGTGGCATGTGTCCCGCTCATACCGCTGATTATACTGACAACATCAAAAAAAGGACGTTCTATCGTAAAATCAAGATCTGTTTTCTCTGG
The DNA here is from genome assembly GCA_030628325.1 of Methanomicrobiaceae archaeon. Taxonomy (GTDB): domain Archaea; phylum Halobacteriota; class Methanomicrobia; order Methanomicrobiales; family Methanomicrobiaceae; genus DAOVRB01. The sequence goes on from DAOVRB010000035.1 coordinate 124, forward strand.
GAACTGACAATAAACTCTGCGCATTGATACAATATGAGGGAGAGGAACCATAAAAAGAATATGATACCCGGCTCATCAGGAGTGCACTTAACCTGGATCATCCGGTTATTTTTTGTTTTTTTCCCACCCCTGGTCTGGAGACGCATCGAATCAACGCCAGAAAGTCTGAGTACAACTTCTTTTGCACACCTGTTAATCTCAGACACACATAAAGTCAGACCCGGAATCTTCGTAAATAGTAATATCGGCGATTGTGTATCCTTGTGTATATGTGACTTGGATAGAGTTTTTTGAGTACACTAATTTTCACTCCCTTCTGCAGGAATCAATTGAATCAATTATATCCCCTACTTTTTGAGAATTTTAAACCGGCACACTTGGGTATTATTAAGTCGGCATTGACATTGTCACCGACGGGCCAACAAACCGAAAACTATAAAAGCAAATCTATGATAGTCCTAGATTGTGAAAGTCATATGGTTGAGGATGATGATGTAAAATTTCATGCAAAAAATTTGGTTCTCGCTCTTCAGACACTGACGCCGTCAAGGAACAAATTCGTTCAGTTATTCGCTCTGTTACCACAAGACTATTTAACAGCGTACGATACATTTCCAGAGTTTATAAAGGAAGAAGATAAGCGCAGTGCAATGAACAAGGCCTTTGGTATTTCTTTTGTAGAGAGTTTTGAAGGGAAAGTAGAATTAAATTACAGCCTAGGTAACGCAATTTACAGTTTTTATACAAATATTTCCAACCTATTTGACCAAGAGGGAGTGATTGAGGGATTAGCCATCCTGAGTGGCATCCCAAAAGATGAAATCCCAAATCCCAGTAGGGAATGGCTAAGGATACTGTTAGAGGGGTTGAGAGAAGAACCAAATTTGGGTTTGGAGGCGTTCCAGATATTAAAGACCGTAAAAGACTTTGCTGAAGAAAAGGATGAGATTAATCCTGATTATAAAATAAGTTTATCAAAAATCGAGGAACGGACGAACATTGAAGAGAGACGCATACTATCGATTATAGCCCTTCTGTTCAAATATAAATTGATCGAGAAATCAATAGTATATGAGGAGAATAAGGAGGATCATAATGTGCAGAAAGAAGGGATAGGGTTCGTAAGAGAACTTTCTCGCAATACAGACCTCATTGATTTAATGAACTCCTGACACTCAACGGGTGTTTTGTGTGGATGAGAAGATCAGTACACGAAACCGGGAGAGAGCCAAACGGCAGATTCACTCCCGGGACATAAAGCAAGAGCAAGACGTAACCAGAGGACTTGAGCTCAACACTGAAACTAAAGAATTGCCCGCAGTGGCGGAGCGTGAGCCGGTTCAAACCACTGAAAAGCAAGTGACAGATGATAGTTCTTACTCTCAAAACAATATCAGACAGAATAGCACATCTCATTTTTTCCAACCAGAAATCGTGATTCAGGAGTTACAGAAATCTCCCAGAATTCGTCCGATAATCAGAGAATCTGCCACATCAAAATGTATTCTTAGAGAAATCGTGATTCAGGAGTTACAGGAATCTCCCAGAATTCGTCCGATAATCAGAGAATCTACTACATCAAAATGTATTCTTACAGAAATCAGAATTCAGGAATTACGGGAATCTCCCAGAATATCCATACAAATGCAGGTAAATCTCTCAAAAATAAAAATAGAGAGCACAGATACTATCGATAAAAATCTTCAGTTGCCATTACCAGGTAATGATACACGCAATCGATCAATAACATCTGTCGAACATCAGAGTTCGCCGAGCCCTCACTCAGAAGGCGATTCAGACCAACCACCGATAGAGGATGACATATTTGACAAAATTTTCTCTATAGGAGATGGAACAATTGACGATGGCAAACCCACTCTCATATGCATCATTAATGAAAAGAAGGGAGATAATTTTTTTGGCCTGATTGAAACACTCTGCCAACGTATCTATAGGGAAAAACACGGTGGTTTTCCAGAATCATATAAAATAACCGATCCCGATGAACTTGGGCAAAATTTGACAGACATTCAGGCTTCAGGTAACATATTGTCTATCCAGTTGAAAGAAAAAGATTGGAACGAATTTTTCGATTTAAAGGAAAATAAGGGACGTTTTGAAAATAGAATCAATCAATTATATTCACAGGGCTTAGGTTTCATTATTATAAATACTCCCTATTCACAGACACCTGGAGCTCACAATATTAATATAGTTCATATACCCCAACCAGATGATAAATTTGACAAAGATTTTAAAAAGGGATTTACCCGGATAGCATGGGCGTTTGTACAAATCGATGACAATGTGGAATCCTGGGAGGATATTTTTGAGAATGGAAGAATGGAATATGAAAAAACGCTTAAAAGTATTCTAAGCGAAAACGGTGGCAGATGGGACCTAGCGACAACCAGAGGTTCCAATGAATCAAAAGAACATTTCGCAATTAAATGTTTTATCGTTAAAATGCTTGCAAAAAAATACTTTTCAGATAACAACTTGAAAAAATACATTGAACCATGGGAAATCAAGAAGATTATAAAAACAGAGCACAAAATAGAACAAATAGGCGTAATACCGGACGTCATCTCCCATGACGATAAAGAAGTGTATGAAATCGAGACCTTGTTTTCAGGCGAAAGGCAAAATCACAGTGTAATTAAAACAATTGCAGAAAAGATTGAGAATTACAAGGATATAGAAGAGATAAAAACAATAAACATTGTATTCGAAAACATCACTCTGTTACGGCACCTTAAAGATATCCGAACCGTTTTGAAGAGTTATAAAAAATGGGAAAAAGAGCATGGTAAAGATATCTGCATCTGGACACTAAATCTTAAAAAGGGAGAACTTGTATCCCTTCAGGATTTCCAAAAACAAATTTCAGTAATTGTCTAATTCCCGGTAACGTCTCAATTTTTCTGTAAATTCACTGAGCCCCGTATCTTTACATCTCACTTTGCAAACCATGCTCAAAAAATGGACTGATTTTCTCCTCAAAATTGGAACGGGGAATTTATTCATTCTTGCTGAAATTAGCTTCCCCAAGCAATCCGACGATTTTGGTGTGTCGATAATATACCGCCTCCATTAAAGCTGTCTTGCCATCGTTATCTTTAATATCCACGTCGGCGCCATTGGCCAGCAACGTCTCTACAACATCAGTGTTCCCAGCTGCCGCCGCAATCATTAAGGCTGTCTTGCCATTGTTGCCTTCCGCATCCATGTCAGCGCCATTGACCAGCAACATCTCTACAACATCACTGTGGCCCCTCAACGCCGCGCTCATCAAGACTGTTCCGGCATATTCGTTTACCCCATTCACGTCAGCGCCATTGGCCAGCAACGTCTCTACAATCTCAGGGCATCCATTCTTCGCCGCAATCATCAAGGCAGTCCAGCCAAATCTGTCTTCTTTCGCATCCACGTCAGCGCCATTGACCAGCAACACATTTACAATCTCAGTTTGTCCATTCTCAGCTGCATGCATCAAGACTTTCCATCCCTTTTCGTCTTTCGCATTCACGTCGGCGCCATTGACCAGCAACGCATTTACATCATTAATGCGTCCCTCCACCGCCGCAATCATTAAGACCGTCCGTCCCTTTTCGTCTTTCGCATCCACATCAGCACCTTTGGTTCGCAACGCATTTACAACATCAGTGTATCCATACTCCGCCGCATGTATCAAGGCTGTCTTGCCATCGTTATTTTTCACATCCATGTCAGCACCATTGGCCAGCAACATCTCTACAACACCAGTGTGTCCATCCAACGCCGCATCCATCAAAGCTGTCTGGCCCTTTTCGTCTTTCACATTAACGTCAGCGCCATTGACAAGCAACGCATTTACAATCTCAGTGTGACCCCTCTTCGCCGCACGCATCAGGGCTGTCATACCCCAAGTGTCTTCTTTCGCATCTACATCAACGTCATTTTTCAGCAACGTTTCTACAAACTCAGTGTATCCATACTCCGCCGCAATCATTAAGGCTGTCCCGCCACCGATATTTTTCGCATTCACATCAGCACCATTGGCCAGCAACGTCTTTGCAACACTAGGGCGTCCACTCACCGCACGCATCAAGGCTGTCTCGCCATTCCTGTCTTTCGCATTAACGTCAGCGCCCTTGGCCAGCAATGCCTTTACAAAATTAGTACGTCCCATCCCCACAGCATACATCAAGGCTGTCTGGCCCCTCCTGTCTTTCGCATTAACGTCGGCACCATTGGCCAGTAACGTCTTTACATCATTAATGCGTCCCTTCATCGCCGCATGCATCAAAGCTGTCCAACCATATTTGTCTTTCACATCCACATCAGCGCCATTAGCCAGCAACGCTTTTACAATCTCAGTTTGTCTATTCTCCGTCGCATGCATCAAGGCTGTCTGACCATCGTTATCTTTCGCATCCACATCGGCACCATTGACCAGCAATGTCTCTACAACCTCAGTGTGACCATTCCACGCCCCACACATCAAGGCTGTCCAACCCCTGTTGTTTTCCACATTCACATCAGCACCATTGGCCAGCAATGTCTCTACCACATCGGTGCATCCATACCCCGCTGCACGCATCAAGACAGTCAGGCCATCGTTGTCTTTCACATCCATGTCAGCGCCATTTTCCAGCAACGTTTCTACAACCTCAGCGTGTCCATGCCACGCCGCATGCATCAAAGCTGTCCGGCCCTTTTCGCCTTTCGCATTAACGTCAGCGCCATTAGCCAGCAACGCTTTTACATCATTAATGCGTCCATTCTCCGCCGCATCTATCAAGACTGTTGTCTGCTCCATCTTTTTCCCCCCTCCTGTTTCAATGCCTCTACCAAGATTAACGACTGTACACTTTTACATTAAAAAAAGGTGACTGTTCAGTCCTGAATAAATTTTTTCAATTCACTTGTATATTGTTGCGCAATTGAAGAATAGAAAATAATAAAGCGTGAAGAGATTCGTATCCTGTCTCACACCAACCCTAATGCGATCAGCATTACTGAAGATCTTAGTAAGATGGAGATTGTGAATTCAGGAAAAAGAGAATATGTATAATATTATAGCAAATTCAAAAAATAGACCAGTTAAATTCTTCGTTTTTTCGTTGTTTCCCATTATTAAGGATGATTGCTTTCGTGATTTTGACGAAAGGTTAAGACTCCGTCAAAGAACTGATTAATGTAAAAAAAAGATTTATTCTACGAGAACTGCATTAATAATGCCGTCCTGCCCGGGCCTGCTGGCAATGCGCGCCAGACCCATTTCGGTCTTAATTATTGCACCCTTTGTGAGAAGATTACGCCTCACATAGTTTGGATTTGCAGTGTTCTTCTCCACATTCTCAATGAGCACTTTCTTTGTCTCACCGGTCTTTGGATTTGAAACACTTGCATAGCATGCACGGAGTGCACGAACCTTCAGATTGCCGCCGTGAGTGCGGATCAGTTTCCTGCGATCATCGCCGAGATGTGTATCCGCAGGTGATCTGCCAATCTCTGATTTTCTTTTCCCACGTGAAAGACTTACACGCCCACCGGTTTCTTTCCTTACAGATCTACCTTGCCACTGCATTTAAACACCAATTATATTTTGTAATTCATTCAGAGAACATATTTTTATTGCCTATGCTCCCAGTTGAAGTGCTATAAATGTTCCAGTTGAATCTATTTAACACCACTGATCACCTGAGGATCTCGTCAAGGAGTGCCTCCACACCCTCACCCGCCTTTAAATTAGTCCTGAAAACAGGCATTACCGGATTGTAGCGGTGTATATCTTCCTCCATACGATCCATATTGCAGCCCACATATTCTGCAAGGTCAGTTTTGTTGATGACTGCAATATTACAGTCCCGAAACATCATAGGGTGTTTGTTTACCACATCGTCACCCTCAGTGGTGCTTACGACAACAATTCTTTTCTCGGCTCCCAGATGGAAATCCGTCGGACAGACCATATTTCCCACATTCTCAATAAAGAGTATGTCAATTTCATCCAGAGGCAGTTTTTCCAGTGCATGTTCTACCAGGTGTGCATCAAGATGACATTCCTTACCGGTATTGGCATTGACAGCAGGCGCACCCGTTTCAATGATACGCTTAAAGTCATCATCACCATAGACATCTCCGGCAATTGCCCCTGCATTGAGCCCACGCTCTTTTAACAGCGGGACAAGGCGTTCTATCACCGCAGTCTTGCCTGAGCCAATTGCACCCAGAAGGTCAAATGCCTGTACACCGTGTTCCTTAAGCAGATGGTGATTCTGATGTGCAATCCTGTTATTGGCATCAAAGATATTCCTCTCAATACTGACATCGATATGGTGCATATGCATAATATTTGGATGGGATCTGTTTATAGGTTCACCTCTCATAATAATAGATATGAATAAGGAGCGGATACTATACCCCTGTTATTTCGATTCCGGGCTGAAACGCAGTGAAGGGCGCCGGGTACCCCTCAAAATAGCAGTGGAAAAGCCCTCCAACAGAGATATTGAAAAAGCCGCAAAAAGATCTGATCTGAAAGTCAGGAGCGAGAAACAGAATCACCCTGCCCACTCGTCACGCCGTGACGGGAGAATTGTCGTTGCATGGGATGAGAGCAAAGAAGAACTTCTGCGCAAAGTGGCAGGCAACTTAAAAAGGGCAAAGTAATGTACGATCTGCACACCCACACACTACTCTCTGATGGTGAACTGCTGCCAGCAGAACTGATCCGAAGGGCGGCTGTGGCAGGGTACAAAACAGTGGGCATAACGGACCATGTGGATGCATCAAACATATCTGAGATCATAGCAGCAGTAGCTAAAGTCAGGGATTCGGCAGAAGAATACGGGGTGGATCTTATCTCCGGTGTAGAGATCACTCACGTTCCGCCCACAGAGATTGCAGCACTTGCAAAACGAGCCAGAGACGAAGGGGCAGAAGTTGTCATAGTCCATGGAGAGACTACTGTCGAACCGGTCGCAGAGGGCACAAATATGGCAGCCTGTTCCTGTGATGACGTTGACATCCTTGCACACCCGGGGATGATCACACTTAAAGAAGCCGCAGAAGCTAAAAGCAGAGATATTGCACTGGAAATCACATCAAGAGGCGGACATAACAGGACAAACGGCCACGTCCTTAACATTGCAAAGGAGGCTGGTTGCAGGATTGTAGTGGACTCGGATGCACACGGACCCGGAGATATCATGACAGCAGATGCACGTATAGCCGTAGCACGCGGCGCAGGGATGTCTGCTGAAGAATCCGCAAGAGTTTTATCTCAGGATATCCGCCAGTGGCTGGCAAATCGTCAATGAGTATATAATTCTGATCGGTTCTTTTAAATAAGATGACATACAATATATATAGGTTGTGAAACGTTATCCGAGTCGCGGATAATTCCGAAGAAGGTATTTGTTTTGAAATTTGTCGGCCGTGTTAATAGTATTTGTGGTACAAAGATGCTTATCATTGAATGTGATGCAGCACAACTCCCACGCCTGAATACAGAAGTCGCAGATCGTCGACTAAAACCTGTTGGGAAA
>DAOVRB010000055.1 GCA_030628325.1 Methanomicrobiaceae archaeon
ACAAGAATATTACTAAACATGTACCTCAGTCCACTCCTGTTTCCCTATATAAATGCCACATCATATATATTACTTTCATTTGTTATGCTCATAACATCTTCGTAGGTCATAAAGGCGCACCACTTGCATGTGATAAAACTCCCCCTTCATTTTCCAGGACTGTACAAGGTCTTTACAGATCTTATACCCCAAAACAAAATACCTGATAAGCACACATATTAATCCAGATTCTTTATGCGTATACCAATAGCAGATGTTACACCGGAAACGACAGAAGCAGAAATTATCGGATGGGTTCATGAAGTCCGTGACTTAGGCGGCCTTGCATTTTATATTATAAGAGACCGCACAGGATTTCTGCAGGTCACAATTGTTAAGAAAAAAGCTCCAGAAACAGTTGTTGAGGCTACAAAAGAAACATCACGTGAATCTGTAGTCAGGGTTTTTGGAACCGTTAAAGCAACCGAAAAAGCTCCGGGCGGACGTGAACTTATCCCGGATACTTTTGAAATTATCAGCAAAGCAGAAAGCCCGCTCCCCCTTGATGTGGCAGAAAAAGTACCGGCTGAGCTTGACACCAGGCTTGACAACCGCTTCCTTGATTCAAGGCGTCCACGAATAAACGCGATTTTTCAGATCAGGAGCAATATTACACAGTCAATAAACGACTTTCTGTTTAAGGAAGGGTTTGTCAACATCACAACTCCAAAAGTAGTTGCCGCAGCAACAGAGGGCGGAACCGAACTATTTCCAATAGCGTACTTTGAGAAAGAGGCATTTTTAAATCAGAGTCCACAGCTGTACAAACAGATGATGATGGCAGCAGGATTCGAAAAGGTCTTTGAAATTGCTCCAATCTTCCGTGCAGAAGAGCATAACACAACCCGCCACTTAAACGAGGCTACATCCATAGATGTGGAGTTCTCATTTGCTGACCATAACGATGCAATGGACCTCGTGGAGAAGATTGTGATTCAGGCATACGAATCTGTATCCAATAACTGTGAAAATGCACTTAACACCCTTAATGTTGATCTGAAAGTCCCAGAAAACAGGTTCCCCCGTATTACATACAGCGAGGCAATTGATATTGCCGCACTGGGTATTGAAGAGGATATCAGCTATGGCGATGACCTCTCAACAGCCGCAGAACGTGCTATTGGTGACGAAATGGGCGAGCACTATTTTATCACAGACTGGCCAACCTCAATAAAGCCGTATTACGCAATGCCATTCGAAGACCAGCCGGAAATATGTAAGGCATTTGACCTTATGCACCCAAGGATGGAACTTTCAAGCGGTGCACAGAGGATACACCAGTATGACCTTCTTGTTGAACAAATAAAGGAAAAGGGCCTTTCTCCTGAAAGTTTTGAGTTCTATTTAAAACCGTTCAGGTACGGCATGCCACCACATGCCGGGTGGGGACTTGGAATGGAGCGTCTGATTATGACAATGCTTAATCTGCCAAATATAAGGGAGGCAGTCCTGTTCCCACGTGACAGACACAGGCTAGTACCATGAGTATAATTAACAAACTTCTCCCCACCACAGTTGTGGGAAGTTACCCGGTTGTAAAGGCAAAGGGACTTAGGGCACTGATAAACCCCCTTCACGGAGCCCTTGAAACTGCAGTAGCGGAGCAGATCGAGGCAGGGATCGATATTATCTCTGACGGTCAGGTCACCGGCGATATGATCTCTGCGATTACATTACAACTCCCGGGGATAAAAGGAACAGCAGTTAAAGGTCCCGTCCGGCCACCTGCAAAGCCCATTACTGTAGCCAATACAAAGTATGCCCTTTCAAAACATCCAAAAGTAAAGGGCATACTTACCGGGCCGACCACTCTTGCACATGCACTGAAAATCGACACTCCATCATACAGGGACAGGAATGACCTTGTCCCTGACATCGCACAGGCACTTGCGGTTGAGGCAATAAACCTTGAGAAAGCAGGTGTTACAATCATTCAGATAGATGAACCCATCCTATCCACAGGTATAGCTGATATCCACACTGCAATACAGGGAATCGATGCGATTACCGCAATGCTACGGATTCCGACCTGTATCCATGTCTGCGGAACACTTGAGAGTGTTATTGACGAAGTCCTGAAAGTTCAGGTGGATATCTTTGACTTTGAGTTCGCAAACAACCCGGGCAACCTGGAAGTCCTGTCACAGAAAGACTTAAAAGGCAGGATGCTCGGGCTGGGCGTAGTTGATTCAACCAGTACAGATGTGGATAGTGTTGACCTGATAAAGCAGCGCATAATCAGGGGAGTAGATATTTTCGGTGCAGAAAACCTGCTTATTGACCCTGACTGCGGGCTGCGAATGCATACAAGGGATACTGCATTTGGGAAATTACAAAATATGGTGAAAGCCGCAAATGAAGTCCGCAATGAACTGTGATCCTGTGAAATGTTCACAATTTGCTGTAATTCAGTCAGACGTGCATAAAGCGAAGTTTCAGGCACTGTTCGATAATAATAACAGATAAATAAAACTGAAATGCCAGATAAATATATTCTTTGCAGGGTTGACGGATGCAACAGCGACACAATAATAATTTTGATTTTCTGAGGTTTTTTGCGGCCTCTTCAATAATAATTTCACATTCTTTCGCACTTACACTCGGGTATAGTAAAATCTCAATGTACGATCCATCTCTTCTGTTTGGACAGTTGGGACTTGCCACTCTGCTTGTCATTAGCGGGTACCTGATCTCACAGAGTTGGGAGAACAAACCTGAATTATTCAGGTTCTTCTGGAAAAGATGTGTCAGGATTATACCAGGCATGGTTATATCAATACTATTTGTAATACTCTTTATCGGACCACTTGCAACCACATTAAACCCCGTAAATTATATCGAAAGCCTGCTCTCACCTGCCACATGGAGTGCATTTCCATTTTATAAAGACGGATTTCCTATCGGTATTTTCACAGACAATCCTGTTACATTTGTTAATGCACCACTCTGGGTAATTCCTGCAGAATTTGTCCTCTATGCACTTGTGGCAATCTTTGGTATACTTGGGTTGCTTAAAAACAAATTTTCAATTCTGCCGCTTATCTTCCTTGACATCTACCTGTGGATTATATGGTATGATAACGGTGTACTGAATAAGGTACATTTTATAATTTATTTCCTCATTGGCATCATATTTTACCAGAACAAAGAACATATTGAATATAATAACAGAACCGCTGTGTGTGCGGCAGGAATGCTTGCTGCAACACTGATATTCTACACAAATACCCCGCTGATTTTCATTGCCGCATTTGCAACAGTTCCATATCTAATTCTGTATATTGCACATCTCCCCATTAAGAGACTGAACAATTTTGGAAAATACGGCGACTTCTCGTATGGAATGTTTATTTATTCATACCCGGTACAGCAAACACTCGTACATTTCTGGCCGGGTGAAATCTCAATACCACTTCTGGCTATATTATCACTCTCAATAGCTGTACTCCTGGGTGCATTGTCGTGGAAATTTATTGAATCCAGAGCACTAAAACTGAAAAATATTGAATTTTAAAAACGTGCATGACACATATGTACGTCAGACGCTGTGTGATTAACGTGGCACCGGTACCTTCATACTATACTGGCTGGGAGAGCCTGTATAAGGAGAAATAAGGAGAAAACCAAACACGCCTGAAAGTTTGGTTTTCGACTATATACACAGATAGAGCCCCCATATATTTTGAGTATGATACCCCGACAGAAATATCAGGCAACACGACCGGTTGTAGAGAGTTCCACTCCATCAGGAACCAGATGATACAGAAATGTCCTTGAAGGAGTATCAACAAACGGAATCTTATGAATGGCAAGTCTTCGTTCGATCTCATTCCCATGCATATGATCAGTTAATTTCACAAAAATATCCGCTGCACGCATGATTCTCATCTCTTCAAGGGGTGAGTGTAAACCTTCATATAACACAAAAAGAACATTTCCACCGTTTTTGAGGATATCCCCACTCACATTTGTAATTAGTTCAACTGCAGCATCAATATCATTATTGAGAATAATAGTTGACAGGGAATCTACAACCACCCAGTTACCCTTCATCATGGAAATAATGGAAGCCGGATTCGTATCCTTAACAGCAGTCATACCCTCTTCCACTTTTCCATCAATCATCAGGTAAGAGCTCGCTCCGGTCTTATCTGCCAGCCAGAACTGTTTTGCCATTTTTTCAAGACCCGAGAGTGGATCCCCATATACGACAACTGAGGTTCCAACAGGAAAACCTCCATCAAGCTGAAAATCCAGACCGGTTATTCCGGTTGAGCGCATCTCAACTGCTTCATGGCCGGTCTCCTCAATAGACTTTCTCATCTGATGTAATAGTCTGTAACTCCTAGTGAAAAAAGATTGTCCTGAAGTGAATTGAGTGGTCGTACCATGACAGGAGAGTGACGTGAGGAGAAACAGAGAAAAACTTCATATGGTTTTTACAGGATTTTCTCATCACAAAAACAGTCACGAAGATTACGGCGGAGAAGTTTCCAGCCGCTCACTCTTGGCAGTTTATCAAGGACAACTACTCTCCGGGGGATTTTATAGCCGGCGAGTTTCTCCTTTGCCCAGACCTTTAATTCCTCAGGTGATAATTCCTCACCAGGAGAGAGAATTACAGCTGCCACAGGCACCTCACCACAGTGATCGTCAGGACAGCCAAAGAGAGCAATATCCTCGATTTTCGGGTGTTTGATAAGCACTTCCTCAACCTCTGTCGGGAATATCTTCCAGCCGGACATGACGATCATATCCTTTTTCCTGTCAGTAATAGAGACCATACCATCGCTGTTTATATAGCCGATATCCCCTGTCAAAAACCATCCGTCATGCATGAAAACTTCGGCAGTTTCTTCTGGCATCTTCCAGTAACCCTGCGCAACACCCGGACCCCGCAAAGCAATTTCTCCGTCCTCATTTGGTCCGGATTCCACAGACGGGTCATTTACATCGACAATCTTTACTTCGGAGAAACCAACCGGAGTGCCTACACTCCGGAATTCATCGGCATCTGCATAATCATCAGGGCGTATGGCTGTACCTGTGCCCACCACAATTGTCTCTGACAGGCCATAGGCATTGACAATAGGAATACGGAAACGCAGATAGAATTCTTTCCATATGCCAGGGTGAAGTGGGCCACCACCACTTATCATTACACGTGCAGATTGTAGCGACTCCTCCCTTCCCACAGGTGTTTTTGTAAGAGAATGGATAACCGGCGGCATTCCTGCAACCACTGTGCACTTATATTCCTCAATCAGGCTGATATACTTCTCAAGGTCGAACCTTTCCAGAATCACCCATGTTGCACCTGCCCGCAACGCGGAAATCCCCCATGAAATTCCAATATGGGCCATCGGATATATACCAAGATAAACATCGTCCTCCACAAGTCCCAGCACTTCGCGCTCTGCATCCATAGCGGCCATCCAGTTGCCATGTGTAAGCATTGCCCCTTTTGGTTTACCTGTAGTCCCTGATGTATACTGTAACTGGCAGAGGTCATCTGAAGAGCAGAACTCCGCACTGAAAGTTGTACCTGACAAAGACAACCGCTCATCCAGATCAACTGTCCCGGTAACGATGACCCCTGATAATGACGCGGTCGATTCACGGAGAGTGCTGACAACACAGGCACCGGCTTTATCTGTAATTACAAGTCTTGCTGTGGAGTTGTCAAGCATATACAATACTTCAGACTCTCTGAGTACATTGTTCAGTGGAACAACAACAGCCCCGATTCTCCATATCGCCAGATACCACAGGATATAATCAGCAGAAGCAGGCAGAAAAATACACACCCGATCCCCCCTGCCTATACCATTATCATACAGGAGATTTCCCATCCTGCATACATTCTCCAGTAGTTCACGGTATGTATATGATATTTTGCCTGCCGGGTGAATGATTGCCATTTTGTCACCCAAACGGAGATTTACATCAAGAAATGTTGTGCAGTTCGCCATTATATACCCAACCAATATATCTGCACATTGCTGAATAAATATATTGAAACAAACCCGGCGGAAAGTTGTTTATTGCTATCAGGAGAGATTGTTTATTAGTATCAGGAGATCCCTGATTATTGTTATCAGGAGAACAGAAACATCTCACAAAAAAGGAAATTTACTGTTATTCAGGGGGCTGAACCTGTGCAGGCAGACCACCTTTGAAATAATTTTTAATACGCCTGTAATGATCTCTGAGCCTTTCATTCATCATAGGACGGACTTTTTTGGACGCTTTTCTGAAGTGATCCTCATTCACATATGATTCTCCATCACGCATCGCAAACATCGCTGCCTCACGACAGAGATGTTCAATATCGGAACCTACATATCCATCCGTAAGCCCGGCCAACTCTTTAAGCAGATTATCTCTTACAGGATCCTTTAGTCTGAGATTCTGGTCTTTAAGCAGATTTATAACCGTCTTACGCCGTGCAGGAACAGAAAGAGGATTACCTACAGCCTCATAATCCACAGGTATCAGTAATTTCAAATCTTCTGGTTTGACAAAACCTTCTTCTCCGGCACCCGCTTTTAAAAATAGTTCTTCAAGACCGGTTTCATCCATACCTTCAGTAATACTCATAACCTCTTCAAGAGCAGATCCTTTGACAGGAATAAGCGCAGTGTGAATTTCAAAAATCTTTATACGGTTCTTAAAATCAGGTTCTCCGATATACACAAGCCTGTCAAACCTCCCTGTCCTGAGAAGTGCAGG
>DAOVRB010000229.1 GCA_030628325.1 Methanomicrobiaceae archaeon
GAATTTGTCGCATATTTAAAGGTATCGAAACGTACCTGCCAGCGGCCAAAAACGAAAATTTTGCTGTATCTTTAAAATTAGGTTAATTTTATATGTGGAATTGCTGGTTGGACAGACTCATGAAAATGAGACTCACATTTTCAGCAAACAGTGCCTGAACGCTTACGCGTCATGCACGTTTTCAGGTAAAACTTTGTCAAATCAGATCAGAATGGATTTGACAGAGTCTGGCATATGAGACTAAAAGATTACAAACCATTTTTTTTGCAGAATATTTCCCTGGTACACCTGCATATATGCAGAGTTCTCTTCAGAATCCAGGAAATTACTGAAAAAAAGCCCCTCTCCGGTTTTTGGAAATCATTTGGCAGATTCAAAAGGATAAAATATTCTTATAGTTCATAATTAATCATGATAAATCTGAGGCAGGAGTCTGTACCCGGAATGGGTTTGACTGTCCGGGTGTATCAGGTGGCTTATTATTTCTTACAAAATGAGAGGAGTAATACTGGCAAAATTTGGTGATTATATGATTTCATTTATTGTAACTGCAGTTTTTGCCTTTCTTGTTTACCTCCTGCTTAGTGCAGGGTCAGGTGATTTGGGTATGTGGTCACCGGCAGAACTGGGTGCAGGTGTTGTAATCAGTCTTGTTGTTGCCGCAATTTCACGGGGTTTCTTCTGTAAAAACAGAGATTACCGTATGCTTAATCCGATTAGATGGCTGGTATTAATCTTCTACGGGCTGGTTCCCTTTTTCATTGAGATGGCCATAGCAAATCTTGATGTTGCGTACCGGGTAATTACCGGAAAGATCCGTCCGGGCATAGTCAGACTGTCTCCGGGTATTGATACAGACCTGGGGATTCTGCTTCTTGCAAATTCAATTACCCTCACACCAGGAACTCTTACAGTTGCTGTTGATGAGAAGACCGGGGATTTTTACGTGCATATGATTAACATTGATGAAGGTGTGGAGAAGAAGGCCACGTGTGCCGACAGTGATGTGTTCACCCTCTTTAAATTCCCGGACTGGATCAGGAGGATTACTGAATGACAGATATCTGGATGATAACTGCTGCAGTCCTTGCGGTATTAATCGTGGTCACTCTGATACGATTGTACTATGGACCGACAGCACCTGACAGGGTTGTTGCTCTTGATGCAATTAACACACTCACTGTTGCGGCAATGATTGTGCTTGGAGTGGCTTATAACGAAATAGCATTCATTGATGTGGCTATTGTTTATGCATTGCTCTCTTTTGTCGGGACACTGTACATTGCGAAATACATCGGAGGTGAACTGTAATGATTGCAGATACGCTGATTCTTATTTTTATTGCGATTGGTCTGATCTTCAATACAATTGGTATTATAGGCATTCTGCGCTTCCCTGATGTATATACCAGACTCCATGCCGAGACCAAGACAACTACCTTCGGCACGATATTCCTGTGCCTTGCTGTGGTTGTGTATGCAGTCTCGCAGTATATGGGAAGTGGTGACGGGCAGTACGTAACCCTGTCAATACACACAATAATTGCGCTTATAGCTCTTTGTTTTACAAACGCAACCGGTGCGCATGCAATTGCAAGAGCCGCATACAAAAGTGGCCAGGTGCCAGAACCGGCCGTAGTTGACCGGCTTTCAGAGGTGAAGCTATGATTGAAGTTCTTATTCAGCTGTTAATTCTTGTCGGACTTATTATCACAGCACTCCTTGTATACAAGTTTCAGGATCTGCTTTCGGCAGCGATTGCATTTGGTATATTCAGTTTCCTGCTTTCACTTGAATTTTTCATCCTGCAGGCACCCGATGTGGCGATTGCAGAGGCAGGTATCGGTGCCGGTCTTACAACTGCGATATTTATCGTGGCAATAAGAGGGACACAACGTAATGAGGAGGCGGAATAATGAAGAAAATTCTGACAGCACTTATACTGTTTATTCTTGCAGCAGGTTTTCTTTCTTCTGCAGCAATCCTTGATTTTGGAAATCCGGCAAACACCGGCATGGACAGTTACATGATAGATCACGGACAGGAACTGACCGGTGGAAACAACATTGTCACTGCCGTAGTCTTTGATTTCAGGGGTTTTGATACGCTTGGTGAGGCGACAGTGCTTTTCACGGCAGTGCTTGGTGTCGGCCTGATGTTTCGGAAGAGAAAGGAGGATGAAGAATATGAATATGAGTAATATTGTCCGGACCGGGGCAGTTCTCCTATTCCCGTTCATCCTGGTCTATGGTTTTTATATTGTGCTCCATGGTCACCTGACTCCCGGTGGCGGATTTCAGGGAGGTGCGGTTATTGCAACAGGATTTGTCCTGCTCTTTGTGGCGCACTCCTATGAATCAATAACCAAACGCCTGCCAATGAATTATTTCAAGAACAGTGAGACACTCGGTCTCCTGCTTTTCATAATAACAGCACTGATTGCATTAACACTTGGTGTGACTTTCTTCGGGAACTGGCTGGTTAACAGCGGCGGGCTCTTTGGAGATGTGGTAGCATATGGTCCGAATCCCGGAAACCTGAATACTGCTGGCATTATTCCAATTATGAATCTGGCTGTGGGTATTGAAGTGCTTGGTGCGATGAGCATTATTCTTCTGTATATGCTTTCGGGAATAAAGGAGGATATCTAAATGTACTATAATCTGCCATTCATAGCAGCCGGTTTATTAATTATAATCGGTATTGCAGCAATGGTTCTGAAACGCAACCTGATAAAAATGATAATGGGACTTTCACTTGTGGAAGCGGGTGTAAACCTGTTCCTTGTCGCAACTGGTTATATTGACGGTGGTATCGCTCCTATTTTTACGAATGCCCCGTCAGATAAGATGGTCATGCCAACTGTGCAGGCGATGACACTTACAAATATTGTTATCGGCATTGCAACAACTGCGCTGCTGCTTTCGTTCATCATGGTAATTTACAAAAAATACGGTTCAGCTGATGTAAATGATGTCAGGAGGCTTAAGGAATGATTGGGGATATAATAACACAGAATGCTCCGGCTTTTCTCCTTGCAGTGCCGATGCTCGGTGCGTTTGTAACGCCTTTTATCGGTCGTTTCGGTGACGGTGTAAGGGATGGATGGGCAGTTCTCATGATGTTTTTGACCCTTGTTATCGCGGTAATTCTGGCTATACAGGTATATACCGTTGACACAATGGTCTACACGTTTGGTGCGGCCGCATCTTCGCTTGCAGTTCCTATCGATTCCGGAGGTATTCCTATACGCATAATCTTTACAGTTGATGCGATGAGTGCGTTTATGGCACTATCTGCGTCCATTGTTGGGTTTGCTGTAATACTCTTCTCCCTATCC
>DAOVRB010000285.1 GCA_030628325.1 Methanomicrobiaceae archaeon
GTATCTCTCAGTAGGCTGCAGGGGATGAAATAGTTCTCTATTACTGCAGTCTGAAAGGAGCGTTCTATAGGAAGGCTGCGATCTGCTCAGGGAATAAAGTTTATTTGCTGAACTGTTTGCCTTTCCGGCAAAGAAAAAAGGTGGCAGAGCGGTGGGTTTCTCACTCCAGTGTCGCCTACCCGTCTGCCTGTTGCCATATCCTGTGGTGCCACCCACCATCTCATCATTCATTCTACAGAATGATTATATAATACAATGAACTATCATTCAGTACACTACATGATTGCAGACTATTCCGTCTTTACCGGCAACAGAATTCTCGGGTGGTTTCTGCTGCACCCCTCAGAGCGCCAGAGCATTAACCAGCTCGCCCGCACGCTGAGTATCTCTCCGGGAAGTGTCAAAAACTACGCCGATGTTCTTGAAGCAGGTGGTGTGCTGTGCCGTGAGCGGGCCGGGACCGCCCACCTGCTCTCGCTTCGAAACGAAAACCCGGTCGTCACGGCGATGAAGCGGGCGGCTATTCTGCTGGTAATTTCTGAGGCAGGGGTAACAAAGCTCCTTCCTGGCGCCATCTCCATTGCATTGTATGGGAGTATGGCGTCCGGGCAATATGACGGGGAGAGTGATATCGATCTGCTGGTGCTCAGCAATGCTGCCACGGCTACGTCTGCTGCCGTGCAGTCCGATATTGTTGCGGCTATTGAGGAGGAGACGGGGTTTGAGCTGCAGGTGACGGTGCTTCCCTGGCATGAATGGGAAGTGATGAAAGAGCAGGGTGATCCGTTTGCCGTGAATGTGCTGGCAGGGCATGTGCTGCTTGCCGGGGCGACGCTGTGAGGTGTAAGATGAAAAGTGAGGAGATGAGACAATGATAAGATGGCGTGACTGCCTGAAGAAGGGGCTTATCCGTCCCGACCCGCTTGCGAAAAACCGTGTTCCCGGTTCCCTTGAGACGGCGGAGCGGTTTCTGCATGCTGCTGAGAATACGCTTGAGATTGACGAGTATGAGATGGCCCAGATTGCGGCCTATAATAGTGCGTTTCACAGTGCCCGTGGGGTGCTCTTTGCCGGGGGATATACGGAACGGAGCCATGCCTGTCTCGCGGTTGTTCTTTCTGAGTTCTGCCGGGAGAACAAAGAGCTTGCCCGGATGGGTGCGACTCTCGATAAGATGCGGATTGCCCGGCATAATGTGCAGTATGGCGGCGGGCTTGTGAAGCGTGATGAAGCGGCCTTCTCGGTGCGGTTTGCAGCAGAGTTGTATGAGGCAGTGCAGGGGCATTTAGGGGCGTGAAAAAAAGACTCCAAACATGACAGTGGAAACACTCTGTAAAAGGTACCTGAAATATGGAAAAAAATTAGATCAATTCACCTTAATATAACCCTTTGAGACAGCTAAGGAGTAAAAAGATAAGAAACGTACGCCCCCAACAGGACTCGAACCTGTGACATTCTGGTTAACAGCCAGACACTCTACCAACTGAGTTATGGAGGCTATAATTGCCTATTAATGTCACCGTTGTGACTATTAAAGATTGTGTATTTGGTTCTTCTTCAGATCTTTGAGTCTCTCAATCATTTCCTCAATTTCGTTCTCAATTGCCCTGGCATCATCCTGACTTATCTTTTGTGCAACTGCACCTGGTTTTGAAGCCTGGATAAATCCGTTGTTCTCAAGGATATGAAGTGATGTCCTTACATTGTTTTTGGGTAAATCCAGTGTTGCTGCAAGTTTATCTATGCCTATGGGCTGGTTTTCCCTGACAGTTCTGAGAACCGCCAGGTGTCTTTCAACAAGATCTATCTCACGTTTGATTTTATTGAACATAGCAAACTCCACTGAAATATATCACTCATTATCTGCAAGCCATTCCTTATCTTTCTTATACGCGCCCATGAAATAGACTAAGAGTACCACAGCACCAATTGCGCATACCACTGCGATAGGCATGCTGTAAACCGGAATAATGCCAAAAAAGGCTATCATCGACAATGCTGCCAGCATTACAATAACATTGAGAATGATTGTTAGTCTCATAAACTTCAGTTTGAATGTATTTTTGTTTGCCTCATCCATTATGCATATTTTATCGTGGTGATAAAAGTACTTGTGGTTTGGTGAGCAGTACATACTATAACATGGATACCATTGATCGGGCACTGAAAGAGGCGGGTGCATCTGCATATGTAATTTATGCATCTTCAGAAGACGCGAATATGTTCTATCTTACTGGTTTTAAGACAGGAGATCCTGTATTTTACCTGAAGCGTGATGGCAACCCTGCGACTCTCATCGTGCCGCAGATGGAATATGAGCGTGCAGTTTCCGAATCGCGTTGCGAGGTCATGACGCGTGGGGATGCCGGATATTTTGAGATATTTGAGGAGGAATGCGACCCTCTCCGTGCCGGTGCTAAAATGATCTGCGCGCAGGCCGGGGGCGATCTCCTTGTACCCGGTACATTCCCGCTTGCTCTTGCAAGGGAGATGGAGTCTTTCTGCAACATTTACGTGGACAAAACCACTGTCAAAAATATGCGGGCTGTAAAAAACCCACATGAAATCAAAGCCATAAAATCGGTGCAGCGCGCTGCAGAAGGTGCAATGGACATTGCAGTATCTATGATTAAAAAGGCCGAACCGCGCGGTAGTGTCCTGTATTATGACTCTGAACCTCTCACTTCGGATATTGTACGGGCAGAGATGCAGTGTTATCTGCTGAGACTGGGATGCACCGCTGCGGACACTATCGTCTCCTGTGGTCCTGAGACTGCGATGCCTCACAACAAAGGAAAC
>DAOVRB010000114.1 GCA_030628325.1 Methanomicrobiaceae archaeon
ATTGCACCGTACAGTGCAGGATCTCCTGAATGAAGGCGCACAACTGTTTTACCTGCTTTTGCTGCATCAACCATTATCTCTACGAGTTCCTCAAGTTTTATTCCCCAGCTGTCGTATTTTTCAGGGGCAGGGGATGCTTCAGTCAGTTCAGGGTTAACAAGTGACCCTGCATAGATCAGTACATCAGCCTTTTCCAGCAGTTTTCTGCCTTTTACTGTGATTAAGTCCGGATCACCAGGTCCCGCACCGACAATATACACTTTTTCCATCTCATTTCTCCGCGAACATTACACTGAAATACGCGCTTTTTTCAGGCAGTTCATTGTTTCTGTAGATCTTTTCACCATCCATATACATCCTCTCTACCAGCACGAAATCTGTATAACCTTCTTCTCTAAGTTCTTCTGCTTTTTTTTGTGGTTCTCTGACCTTCAGGAGAATTTTTGCATTCTTTTTTGAACCATCGCTTATTGAAAAGCCACCCGATACCGATATGCCTGCAACTGAAGCGAATGCTGTTATTGAACTGATTCCCGGAATTGTCTGTGTCTCAATTTCCGGATACTTATTTTTAAGTATCTTACACAGCCTTCCAAATGTCCCGTAGAAGTTTGGGTCACCAAGGATGCCGAATACGGCAAGACCGTTGAGTGCCGCAGGAGCTATTTTCTCTGCATTTTCATCCATGCATTGTCTGATATACTCCTCATCATCAGTCATGGGAAAAGAAAGCACAGTTATGTCATCCCTGTACGGGGCGGCTATTTTTTTTGCAACCTCTCCGGGAACGAATACTTTGTCTGCTTCTTTGAGAAGTCTGACAGCTTTGAGTGTCAGAAGTTCGGAATCTCCCGGTCCCAGTCCTACAGCGATTAACATGCTATTTTGTCCTCCCTACAATGATATAAACGGGGTTTTTAGGTTTGAGCATAATATCACCGGCGAGAGTATATGAGCAAGAGACCTGTACATGAACAATTTCTTCAAAGATTCCAAGTTTTTTCATTGTATTAACTGCCTTAGTGACTGTATTGAGCAGGACTGCGTTGATTACAACTCTCTTACAGCCTTTTGTCACAAGTATTTCCAGAACCGTTTCAATATTACCAGAACCACCGATAAAGGCGCAGTCAGGGTTTTCAACACGGTTAAGAATTTCTGATGCTTCTCCGGCAATCAGTTCAATATTTTTTGCCCCTGACGCCTCGATTTTTATTTTTGAATAATTAATTGCTTCTGTTCTCCGGTCAATTGCAATGACTTTTTTTACCAGTCCTGATGCAGCAATTGAAACTTTACATGTCCCGCACCCAATATCTGCCATGATTTCGTTTTTATTGGGACTTAATTTTGAAAGTGATATTGCGAGAATTTCATCCTGTGTGGGTCCGCCACTTAAACTCATATTTACCTAAATAAAATTAACTTTAGTTATCTATTAATATTTGGATATTTGTCTGAATCTGCGCTGATGGCTGACATGCAAATATATCTGTCGTTGTAATCATAACGCCAGCTTCCCTGTGCAAGCCTCATTTTTTTAAAATAGCTTTTTTTCTCACGAATTTCAGGCAGTTAATCACTGTTCTTTCCTGATATGGTAAAGTAAAGGGTATATAAAGTGCAGGATAACATATTCCCAATGATAAAAATACGCAGGGAGGTCTGTGGTTATTGTGGGGCATGTGTGTCCGTATGCCCAAATGGTGCACTTGAACTGATAGACGCATTCCTGACTGTTGATAATGACAACTGTACCAATTGTGGTATCTGTGCAAAAATATGTCCTCTTGGAGCACTGGAGATTGAAGATGAAAAACCACTATGATGTTCTTATAGTAGGAGGAGGGCCTGGTGGTGCACTTGCCGCAAAGACGGTTGCAGAAAACGGGCTTTCTGTGTGTATTGTTGAAAAGAGGCCTGCTATTGGTGTACCTGTACGCTGTGCAGAAGGTATTGGCGAGGATCTTCTCCATGAATTTCTGGAAGTTGATCCCAAATGGATTTCAGCTAAAATGGAGAGTGCAAAGATTGTCTCTCCTGATGGGTCTGAAATTAAACTGACCCCGAAAATGGCTGGGAGCGAAGTGGGTTATGTTCTTGATCGAAAAGTGTTTGATCGTGACCTTGTCAGGCAGGCTGCAAATGCAGGTGCTGAAGTGTACGTCAAGGCCCGTGTTTCTGATGCCATTATACAGGATGGTATTGTGAAAGGCGCCCGTATTGAATATATGGGTGATACAGCAGACGTCACAGCTGAGGTTGTTATTGCCGCTGATGGTGTTGAGTCAAAGTTCGCCCGGTGGTGTGGTATTGATACAACAGTTCCAATGCGCGAGATTGAGACCTGTGCCCAGTACATAATGACAGATATCGATATTGATCCCCATGAAACTGTTTTCTATGTAGGGAATAATATATCGCCCGAAGGGTATGCCTGGATATTCCCGAAAGGGGACCGGATGGCAAATGTGGGTATTGGCATTTCCGGGAAAATGAGTGGCGATGGCCACAGAGCACGCGATTATCTGGATAAATTTGTTGAAACTACATTCCCCAAAGGCAAAAAAATTGAGTTAATTCTTGGCGGTGTTTCTACCTGCAGGCCTCTTAAATGCACAGTTGCAGATGGCCTGATTATTATCGGTGATGCAGCACGCGTCAGTGATCCGATAACCGGAGGTGGCATTTACAATGCGATGTATACCGGCAGACTGGCAGGGGAAGTTGCATCAGAGTGCATAAAGAAGAAAAACTGCAGCAGGGCAGCATTAATGAAATATGATACTATGTGGCGCAATTCCAAGATGGGTCGGGCCCTTGAACGTAACTATCATCTCAAGGAATTGTTTATTACGCTGGATGATAAGAAACTCAATGCAATTCTGAATTCTGTA
Organism: Methanomicrobiaceae archaeon; assembly: GCA_030628325.1. Taxonomy (GTDB): domain Archaea; phylum Halobacteriota; class Methanomicrobia; order Methanomicrobiales; family Methanomicrobiaceae; genus DAOVRB01. Next base: position 2,898 of record DAOVRB010000114.1, read on the forward strand.
AAATCAATTAATATGGCTAAGTTCAATACAATGACACTGATTTCAGAATTGATAAAACATAATCCCAAGGCCATGCTCATTAAGGAACTGGCAGCACTGAAAAAATTAATTGATTGATCTTTTTTTCAGCTGATTGTTAAGGATACGGAGGCATTCGTCCTCTGCTTCTTTTTTCGTAAAAACTGTAATTATATCGTTTGGCCTTATTCTGACCTTTCCACTTGGTATAATCAGATCACCGCCTGCTCTTTTTATTGCAATAAATACAAAGTCTTTTACGTCAAGTTCCCGGATTTCCTGATCTACAAGAAGTGCCCCTTCTTCAACTTCAATTTCAAATATTATTCCACCCGGGATTGTTGCCAGTTGCTGCATGTTTGGGTTTTCAGACCAGTAATACAGGCGGTTTGCGACAAGTTCGTCAGGGTTTTCACTGATTTTAACTCCGACTTCCGTGAACAGATCAGAATGTTCGGTTGAATTAACAATTGAGACGACAGTTGAAACATTAAATTTCTTGGCAAGCCAGCATGTCATCAGGTTGACAGCATCATCGCTTGTGGTTGCCACGAGGGCATCTGCACGGTCAATTCCGGCATCCTCAAGGATTGACCTGTCAGTTGCATTGCCGGCGATTGCAAGAAGGTCATAGTGTTCAAGTATTTCACTGCACCTCCCCTCATCTTTATCTATTACCACTACACTGTCGCCATGTTCGACAGATATTGCTGCGAGGTTTCTTCCTATGCCTCCGAGTCCGATTATTATGATATACATTCCAGTTTCGTTTCAACCATGACCATTGATATAATTTGTGTATTGTACCACTTAATTACGTGATCTGTGGGGTTGATGAAGCAGGCAAAGGTTCGGTTCTGGGACCTTTAGTTATTGCTGCTGTTTGTGGAGAGTCGTATGAGATCTTTAAAAACAGGGGATATGCTGATTCAAAGAGGCTCAGTAAATCAAAGAGAGATGAGTTGTTTACTGACATATGTGAATCTTTTAATGTTTCGATAATAAGCCTGTCCGCATCTGAAATTGATGAGATGCGCAAAGAAACCGGTATGAATTCAATCATTGCGGCGGCACATGCGGATGCAATTCAGGCACTGAAACCTGCGCGTGCATATGTTGATGCCTGTGATGTAAATGCCCTGCGCTATGGTGAAACTGTGGCAGGCAATCTTTTATTTTCATGTGAAATAATTTCAGAACATAAGGCAGATTCTCTTCATCCCGTGGTCAGTGCTGCTAGTATTATTGCCAAAGTGACGAGGGACCGGATGATTTGTGATTTATATGATGAATATGGTGACTTTGGCAGCGGTTATCCATCAGATTCAAAAACAATTGATTTTCTGGACGCTTATATCAGAAGCAATGGTAATCCACCTGCCTGTGCAAGAAAAAGCTGGAAAACTGTTCAGACGATAACAGAGAGAGTACATCAGAGTACATTATCTGATTTCTGAAAGGTTCATCTGAATATTACAGGAATCTGATTTATCAACAGGGCCATACAACATGTAAATAATGAATTGGCTCCTTGTTGTCTTTTTTCTGGTTGCATTATATGCTCTAATTGCAGGGTATATCAAATACAACAACTTATGGGAAAAATATATTACATTTTATGGTCCGATTCTGGCTATAAAAACCGAGAATGTGGCGTTTTTTGACAAGGTCATTCCATATAGCCTGTTTTTCAGAATATACGGGACATTAGGTGTGATAATAGTGATTGTTATTTCAGTCCTGATGTCACTGATGCTTGTTTTCTCACTCTGGAGAACGGTTATAATCACGCCTGAACCAATTGGTATATATGCCCCACAGAATCTTCTTGCAATACCTGGTGTGAATGAATTTATTCCCTTTTCATTTGCTGTGTGGTTTGCTTTTGTTTTCACTCTTGTTATTCATGAATTTGGGCATGCAGTTCTATGCCGTGTTGAAGGGATCAGGATCAGGAGTATGGGTGTTCTTCTTGCAATCATCCCGATTGGTGCTTTTGTAGAACCTGAAGAAGAGGATGTTCTTGAATCAAAAGGGATGCCGAAGATAAGGATGTTTGGAGCAGGAATTACCAATAATATTCTTGTTGGCCTGCTCTGTTTTATCCTGATGTTTTCACTGCTTGGACTTGCAGTGCCAACATCAACACC
>DAOVRB010000185.1 GCA_030628325.1 Methanomicrobiaceae archaeon
TACAGTATAGCCGATACGCCACCCGGTCATCGCATATGCCTTTGAAAATCCGTTGATTGTGATTGTTCTCTCAGCCATGCCGTCCATGGATGCAATTGAAATATGCTCTTTTCCGTAGATGAGTTTCTCATATATCTCATCTGACATCGCGATAATGTCATTGTCCTCACAGATATCCCGTATGAGTCTCAGGGATTCCCGGCCCATAACCGAGCCTGTCGGGTTGGATGGGGTGTTAAAGACTATCATACGGGTCTCTGAACTGACTTTCTCAAGAACAGAGTCATCCACCTGGAAGGTTTTTTTGTGTAGCGGGTGGTGAATTGTACGTCCGCCTGCAATCTGCACAGATGGTTCGTACGACACCCAGGCCGGATCGAGGAGAATTACCTCATCACCCGGGTTTAACACCGCTTCCATCGCCTCATAGATGGAATTTTTTGCACCACACGAAACAAGGATGTCATCAGAGGTCGCAGGGATACCGTTCTCTGTACTGACCTTTTCAGAGATTGCGTGCCTGAGCTCATTTATCCCGGCACTCGGTGCGTAGTGGGTCTTCCCGCCGAGAAGCGCCTCTATACAGGCCTCTGTGATATGCTCAGGGGTATCAAAGTCAGGTTCGCCGATAGATAGGGAGATTATATCAATCCCCTCTTCTTTCATCCTTTTTGCCCGGTCTGATATCTCAATAGTCGCCGAAGGCAGGATGGCTGAAATCTTCTCAGAGATTTTTCTCATGCCAGTCTCTGGACCAGTTTGATTGCAGACTCAACTGCACGGCGTGCATAATCAATTCTCTGGGTGGCCTCAAGGCGTGTCATGCCCGGACCGGAGATGCCAAGTGTGACAGGTTTATTGTACTCAAGAGAGAGGTCGATGATTTTACGGGCAGCGTGCTGGACGACTACCTCATCGTGCTCTGTCGAACCCTCAATTACACAGCCGATTGTAACAACGGCGTCTACCTTGCCATCTTCGAGCATTTTCTTGATTGCAAGGGGCATATCATATGCACCAGGCACATACAGCCTCTCAGTAACTTCCGCACCAAGGAATTTTGCGTGTTCCTCGCCTTCAATCTCCATCATATACGTCAGATCACGGTTGAATTCCGCGACTACAAATCCAAGTTTTATTGTCATATCAGTTTCCTCTTTAGTGGCTGGTTGCCACTTTCATCAAAGTCGAAAACCAGACTTTGGCATGAAAGTGGAATTGCCACTTTCATCAAACAGTGCGTGACACAAGGTGAGTCATGCACGTTTTAGTAAAAAGTCTGGTTTTCTTCATTATAGTTCTTAACTATAATTTGCGCCTGAAGCAAAACTATCATACACATTTTTGCGATTATATATATGTTCATCTGCGTGCAGGCCCTGCGTCTTCAAAGCCCTGCCTCTGTCCGGTGCCTGCCATTTTTTCGAGTTCTTTCGGATACAAAAGAAGGCGTACGGCGTTTACTGCATGTTCTCTCGTTCTCTGCTCTGCGAGCCATGAGAGTTCTTTGCCGTCCTTTGCTTCATCTTCGTGTACAAAGACCTCAATTATGTGGCGGTTTGTCATGAGCTGGGTCATAATCAGGCCCTGTGACGCCTCATGGGCACAGAGTTTGTCCTTTTCAACCCCGCCGGGCATGCCAAGCGCCATGACCAGATCGCACTTCCGCTCCTCAATTAATTTTTTGCAGGCAACAGGGAGGTCTTTCACACCCGGAACGGTGTACCGTTCGATCTGGACACTTGCATGGCGCCGAATCTCGTCAACCGCGATCGCTCCCATGTTGACACGGGCGAATGTAGTATCAGCAACGCCAATTTTCATCACAACACCTCTGCCGCTGCCTGTACACCGTCATCAGCCACTTCAAACCCGAGGCTGGTTAAGGCATGCTGTGCAGCAGCAAGAACCGCAAGCACTTCAGGTGCGCTTGTGGCCCCCATTGTACCAATACGGAATATTTTGCCCTTCAGATGGTCCTGCCCGCCAGAGAACTCAATCCCCGTCTTCTTCACCATTCCACGGAAATCACTGTCTGTAATGCCCTCAGGCATCGTCATTGCTGTTACGGTGTTTGAGTACTCGTGCATATCATTGAGCACCGGGAAGAGTTCAATGCCCCAGGCAGCCGCTGCGGCACGGACAGCCGATGCCATGGTGCGGTGACGCTGTATACGGTTTAGAAGCCCTTCCTCCTCAACAATCAGGCATGCCTCACGAAGTGCGAGGAATAACGGGACTGCCGGGGTATACGGAGTCTGCATCGGTGACTTTGAGCCGCTCTTCCTGTATGCTTCCATGTCAAGATAGAAGGGGCGCTTCTCTGCAATCTGATCCCATGCACGGTCTGAGACCGAAATTGCAGAGAGACCCGCCGGCGCTGCAAGGCATTTTTGTGAACCGACAAGTGCGATATCAGCACCCCATTTATCTGCCTCAACAACATCTCCTGCCACAGAGGTGATACAGTCCATGACAAAGAGTGCGTCATATTTGCGGGCGAGTTTACCCACCGCTTCTGCAGGGTTCTTTATCGCAACAGATGTTTCGTTGTGCACAAGGGTGACCACTTCAGCGCCGTCTTCAAGTGCCGCTTCGAGCCGTGTGAGATCAAGCGGAGTGCCCCATTCAGACTCAATGCCTGTTGCGTCCCCATAATGCCCGCTGAGTTTGCAGAGGCGGTCGCCGAACTTGCCGTTTACAAGTGAGACGATCTTTTTGCCCACGCAGAAGTTCCCGACTGCGGCTTCCATAGCAGCAGTCCCTGAACCTGAGAGGACGTATATGTCATTCTCAGTCCCAAACATAGGTTTGAGCATTCTCACGCAGTCTTCGTAGATTTCGCCGAATAGAGGACCACGGTGGTTGATCGCCTGTTTTGTCATTGCCATGCGAACCCGTTGTGGCATGGGCACGGGTCCGGGCATCATCAGAAGTAATTCGTCTTGCATGAAGATCAGTACCTGTACAATTCGTTTTTATGGCAATTTAGGTTATGGCTTTGTGTAGGTGTGCTGTACTCTGCCGGTCCGGTGGTGTAGCGGCCTGAAGATGGTAATATCCGGTTGCATGACAGTACTACATCACCTTCTCAACGTACTCCTTTAAGTCATTGAGATCACCAATGACCAACTCTACACCGGAAAGTCCTGTGAGCATGTCGGGAACAGCATCATATGCCCTGCCTATGAACCTGACACCCGTCTCCTGCGATGCCTTCCAGTCATTTATCGCATCCCCCACAAACAGGACTGATTCCGGAGATACACCGGTTGATGCAAGAATCTTCTTTATATTGTCGCTTTTTGAGACAGGTGCCCCGCAGACTTTTATGAAATACTCAGACATTCTCCTGCTGTTTACTATCTGGAGGAGTTCATACTCGGGCGTTGCGGAAACCACATAGACCGGCAGGCGGCCTTTTGTCCACTTTAAAAACTCCTCCGCACCCTCCACATACGGCACATTCATCACTGAGTTAAATACAAGTTCTGAAAACCTGTTTGAGAGATACGAAAAACACTCGTCTGTAAGTTCCTCATTCAGAATATTTGCGTAGTAGTACCTGAATTTCTCGTACCGTGACATACCGCCGTTTTTCTGATGAAATTTTACAATCTCATCTACATGATCCGGTGAAAAAGAGAAGAGTTCCCGGAACGCATCGCTCTTTATCCTCACAGATTCAAGGATTATCCCGTCAAAATCGAGTATCAGAAGGTCAATGGTCATGCAGATCTCCTTACAGTGAGGAGGATATTGTTATCATCTGTATTGAAATTATGGGAGAGAAGAATCAGGAACTTACTCTCACCGGTTTTGGGA
>DAOVRB010000256.1 GCA_030628325.1 Methanomicrobiaceae archaeon
CCCAAAACTATATCCCGTTTCCCTAAACCAGTATCACTATGAAAACAGACATTGCCTCTGTTACAACTGCTATATTTTCAGCAGTGGCACTGCTCTCTTTTGTGCTTGCGGCTGATATAGCGATTAAAGGGTTCTTTTTCAGTTCGCTTGCCTGTATTGCGGCCGGACTTGCCCTTACCGGATTTGCATATCAGATCCACAACAACCGGGGAGAGTTCGGTGCAGGCGGAAGATGGGCTTTAATCACTGTTTATCTCGGATTCATTGTCATTTTACTTGCCCTTGCACTGACCAGCGGCCTGCTTGTGGTTGCCGGGATCGTCTGTATAAGCGTCGGGCTGAAGCTGCAGGAGAGAACACCTGCCGTCTGTCAGTGATTATAGTTACGAACGTCACTTTTGGAACTATAGTGCATCTGCTTAACGCACAGTTCCCAGAAAATTATCCCGCTCAAGGGCTGCAACAGAACCAATACCTTCGGAGCTCAGTTCCTCCATGGAATAATAACGTCCGCCAGAGTGTTCTGCGATATCACGGCAGTACCCGAGCTGCATGTTGATGAATGAATTCTCCTGTGCCTCGGTGTCGATTACAACCGTGTGAATATTACGAAGCCGAATCTCCTCTGCAATTGCGATAATTTCATCCTTTGTCTTCTTCCCGGCACCGTTTGCACGCCCGTCAGTGATAAGCACCATCATTGGAATCAGATCGCCGTTTCTCTTCTTCTCCTGCATGAGGTTATTCATACCCTGCATAAGACCGGCAGAGAGCGGCGTCCTCCCGCCTGTCGGAAGCACCTCCAGCTGTTTTAACGCGAGATCCACACTGGAGCAGAGTGGCAGGAGGGTATCTGCCTCTGAACCTTTAAACGCTACCAGACCGACTTTGTCCCGGTGCTGATATGAGTCAAGCAGCATGGAGAGAACTGCACCTTTTGCCGATTCCATCCTTCTGCCCGCACTCATAGAGCCGCTTGCATCCACGACAAATACGCAGGCTGTCGAGACCTTTCCGACCCTGATCTTCTCCCTGAGATCGCTATCTCTCACAGTGACGGCCAGCCCTTTATTTAACCCGTTCTCCATCCGGCTCTTCTGGTACGGGGCAGCGGTCCTTAAGGTGGCATCAATTGAGATGTCCCATGTCCCTGTCGGGAGCCGTGAGGAGATGGATCTCCCTGTATTCTTTGCAGAGAGCGTCTGCAGTCTCCTGCCTGAAAGCTTTCTCCGCTTTATCCGGTCACGCTTAAATGCGGGTGTAACCTGTGAGAGATCAGGAGACTCCCCTATCGCAAAGACAGTCTCTTCCTGCTCTGTATTATCACCGGACCGGGGTTTTGAATCACTCCGGGCTTCATCTTCATTTCCATCTCCACCCTCCCCGCTCTCTGACTGCGGGGGGGAATTCCGGCTCTCAGAATCCTCTTTTTCTCTTCTTTCCCTGATATTTTCTTCAGATTGAGAAATTGCCTCATCGAGCATCTCGTTGTCAAGACGGGGTTCTTCAAAAGGTTTCCTGCGCATCCGGTGTGGGAGTGCAAGTTCCATCGCCTCTTTTATGTCACTGGTTGTTACATCTTCCCTGTTATTGAACGCCGCAATTGTTTTTGCAGTGCGGACAACGGCGATCTCGGCCCTGTGGGTCTTAATTCCCATCCCTACACAGGATTCCACGATCAGTTCGAGGAGTTCATCTGAAATGGCAACAGAAGGTAAAAGTGCTTTTGCCTCCCGAATCCTCACCCTGAGCTTATCCTGCTCTGCTTTTGCACCAACTGAAAACCGCTCCGGGTCAAGTTCGAACTCTTCGGCTACCTTTACAATCGCCATCCGCTGTCTGACATCACTAATCCCCTCCACGCTCACCTGGAGGCCGAACCTGTCAAGAAGCTGCGGACGGAGTTCTCCTTCTTCAGGATTCATGGTGCCGATCAGGATAAACCGTGCAGGATGCGAGAGTGAAATCCCGTCACGCTCAACAACATTGACCCCCATGGCAGCGGCGTCAAGGAGTATATCAGCGATATGATCGTCAAGGGGGTTGATCTCGTCAATATAGAGTATCCCGCGGTTGACAGCCGCAAGAATGCCCGGTTCGATCGCTTTAACCCCCTCTTTTATCGCCTGTTCGATGTCAATTGTTCCGACAACCCGGTCCTCCGTGACACCGAGGGGAAGATCTATCACCTTCACCTGTCGCCTGATGGTTTCAGCCTGCTCAGGATTACGTGCTGTTTCTGCGCAGTGGTCACACATCGCAGCAGTGTCTGCCGGGTCGCAGTTGAACGGACATCCCGCGATGAGATCAATTTCAGGGAGTATCTCTGCAAGTGCACGGACACCGGTGGATTTTGCAGTTCCCTTCTCACCTCTTATCAGTACCCCGCCGATACGTGGATTAATGGCATTGAGAACCAGTGCCAGTTTCATCTGGTCCTGGCCGACAATTGATGTGAACGGGAGCACATTCCGTAAAGTACTGATATTCATTATTTCACATACGGTCTCGTTCTTTCATAAAGATTGGCATTTTTGTAATATTAGTAGAATGGATAACATATATTTGTAATATTTCTTCACACAAAATTGAGATTATAGTAATAATATAGGTGACAGGACCCGGCTTGCCGCCTTTCCGGGACCTCACAGACTAATCATTCCCTTCCTTCTGCGGCAGATACACATCAATAGATCCTCCCTGGATATTACCTTCCAGATCACCGGTTCTTTCTTCAATACAGCCCTCAATTTCAAGGTATGCTTCCCTGAGTCCACTGAGCACTTCAGGGTCGGCATTCCACAATCCACGCCCTTCTGCTTCAAGAAGTCTTCTCCCAATCTCCTCAAGCGCCCATGGGTTATGCTCTTCAAAGAACACCCGCATCTCTTCATCAAGCACAAAGGTCCTTGTAACATCATCAAAGATCCGGTCGTCAACCTCCTGTGTTGTGGCCTCCCAGCCATATAAATGGGTGATCCGGCCGGAAATGTCACCTGCACCCTTATACCCGCGGCGGCGCATACCTGAGATCCACCTTGGGTTTAAGAGTTTTGTCGTGA
>DAOVRB010000171.1 GCA_030628325.1 Methanomicrobiaceae archaeon
CAGTGGCTGATCATTGGCACGACAAGGGAAGCAAAGGGTGAGTATATTGTTTCAAAGACACTCATCGAAGAGAACTAATCTGATTTGTTGGTGTTCCAGTGTTGGGGTTCCAGTGTCGGGGATTCACTTATTTTTTACGGGAAAAACAGACTGAAAACCCAACAGATCGAAAAGCCCGACAAACTAACAGATGAACAGACCAACAGACCGAAAACTCATAATTCCAGTCATGTGAGTCATCACACCATTTGTTACATCATTCGTCACATTATTTGTCACATCATATCAGACAGTTTTTTTGCACCGTCACCACAGTATTCCTTAAGATAGCAGTTTTCACAGGGGGCATCCTTTGATTTTGAAGGGACAAAACCGTTTACGATTTTGTGTGCGATTTTGATTGCACGAAGTGCAGCCCGTCTGTCCCGCGGTTGTGGTATGCAAAGGCGTGAAACTCCGGATGCCACATATTCCACAAGACCACCTTCCGGTTTGAGGTCCAGTGATTCTGTGACACAAACTGTATAGCACGCAATCCTGATCCTGTCAGTCCCGTACACACCTGCCTCAGGGGCCTCACTTGACCTGACAATAGCAAAGTACGGTTCTTCATCCAGTATCCGATCCACAACACCATATATACCCAGCTTTTTGGAAGTTACCTTTACATCAGTCTCAATAGCTCTCTTCCATTTTTGGTTCATGCATGTTTCTGCCCACGTAAATGCCATTTTTTCAGTTTCAGGATCATCAATATCAGGACTTACAAGCAGCACCTCCTCCCAGACCTCTCTGGGGTGTATCTCCCTCCCAAGGTGATATGAGAGCTGTTTTGAGATCGTATATCGAACAGATTCTGTTCTGTCCATTTCCCTTTCAAGATAATATCGGAGCGGGCAGGTGTGACAGGCAACCACAGCGGATATGCTTACAGGTTTCATTTTTCATCAAAAGTTCCAGACTCTAAAGTTCCAGACTCTAAAAAGCCTTATTTTGGAAGACAAATAAAGGTATTGTATGAAAAAACGTGAGATTTCAGTGAACCTGCCTCAGGATCTTGACCCGGTATACAGCAACAGGATACAGGTAGCATACAAGGATGATGAATTCACATTTGTTTTCCTGCACGAAATCCCGGCAACAAATCAGGCGCGTGCAAAGGCGATTGTCTCTATAAGTCCAAAACATGCAAAAAACTTCGCGCAGGTACTTCTGAACTCAGTGAAGGACTATGAAACTAAGTTTGGTGAAATTAAGATACAGAAAGAGAGCCAATTGGAAGAGGATAACGTAACAATCCGTGGTTACAATTAGATTAACCAGACCAAACCAGACTAACCAGACCAATTACAGAAGATAAAAAAAACAACGCAGAATGTCAGCCAGACATTAACTTTAATATTTTTTGAGTGTCAATAGTTTAGAGCACGAGAATAACAGTGCTTTTTCTGCCGTTGTGGCTTAGAGGTATAGCGGCTGATTCGTAATCAGCAGGTCGGGGGTTCAAATCCCTCCAACGGCTCTTTAACGCAGTGTAAAATTTAAAATATGTGGTAAAGACCTTATCCCCGGAGGAGAAGAAAGTTAGAGGGTTTTTGGTTTTCTCCATCCTCCCGATATTCTTCAGTTTTTACAACTTTTAGTCAAGTTTGTCAAGTTTTTCAATAAGATCCCCACGCCTGAAGGTAGCAGACAGCTGTTGAAGAGAGATCTCTGTATCCCCATACAACATTAAGAGCGCTTTTTCTACATCAGATACGGCTTTATTGAAATATTTTTCACCATTTTGTTCGATAAGATCCTTTGCCTCGTTAAAATTCAGGTGTGTAATTTTTGAAATGCTACAATTTAGATCATCCAAGAGGTATTTTCCCATCTGCATAGCAATGAAGCAGGATGCATACCTCACTAGGGCGTGTGCTCCTTCTGGTGGCTTTCTTCTTTTCTTTTCAGCTATGCGATAGATCAATGTTGCAATTATTGTTTGAGCACCATTAAGATCTTGCGAAAAAATAATTTCATACAACTTTCCAAAATGTTCCCTGCTGAAAAATTTAGCCTGATGTGGTCTTTTTCTCCAGACTGAAAGAATAGCTTCTGCAGCAACGCCGGAAGTAATATCAGTTTGTTTTATTGTCGAATCAATCCTTTTGCGACGATAGGTAAAACCTAATTGACTTATATCAGTTTCAAGACGCTTTTGCCGTTCATCATTAGCTTTGAGATCCCGAAGGTCAACGGGGTTCTGACTGTTTGTTGCAACTGTTATCCGTCGAACAAGATCTTCATTTTCACTTGGAAGTTGATAGAGCCTGATTAGTACGTAAGCGTCATTTGGCAACTGTGTTTGTAGCATCTCTTTTAATGTCTTAAAAATAGTCATGCAGGTCTGTCCACCATTAATAATCTGGAGGTTTTCAACTTTGACCTGGTAATCTGTATTTTGGAGGGCATTATATGTGAACTTGTCACATGTTAGAGTAATGCCATTGTTGTAAAAATAAAAATTTATATTCTCATTACTTAATAAGGTATTTTTTATTGCTTCATTCACCCTGTTTCCCTTGAGTCCCAAGTAACGACGAATATTTCTATCTAATAACCGCTCACCGTTTTTTTCTATCAGCGCAGCGACTTCGGTGACTGGCATCTTACCAACAAGTACACGGGTAAAGTTATAATCCTCAATAATAGCTTTTCCAGAGAGATGCAGGTTTTCATTAACAGGTTTTATGGACTGGATGATCATAAGGATACGATCGTGGTTAACATGCTCCCAGACAACCTGATCACCAAATTGGGCACGGGTTATTGCTTCTTCAGTCGCGTCATTCCATTTTAGACCATTGTTGCAGGCAAAGGCTCTAACCTGCGGAATATATCCATCTCTAATAAGGGACCGGACTTCTTCCACTTTTAATTTTAATCTTTCATTGACATTTTCCAACCTTGAATCTGGGTTAAAAAGGTAATTAATGGCATTTATGAGTGTATTTATACCACTTTCTGGAAAGTTTGCATTCCCCTCACAATTGCGTTTATATTTTCCCTGAAAGAGACTGACAGTGAATTCACAATCACATTCTTCAGAAATGTGAATTGCATCCACACCAAAATCCTGTGTGCCTTCGGTTAGACACTCAAACGCTTCATCACTTGAGATATCAAGCATTGTTTTTACTGACAGATAGACAAAAGCCAATGACTTCAGCCGTGCATCGTCAGTTATTGAGAGTTCATCCCGTGCACGGTCTCGAATTTCTTCGCACACAGCAGAGAGTCTTTGATCAATTATTGCAGCATTTATATCCATATTAATCACTTATTTTTCAATCTCTTTTTGTGGATTTATCTTTTCTGAAAGGATTGGATTATGGTTGTTGATGAGATTACTTTCTTTCAGGCTATATTAAGGACTTACCTCTTATGTATTTTGATTGTCAGAAATTTGGAAAAGAAGCAAAATTATTACCCTGTTATGTCCCCTGAGAATTTGTGTTAAAAGTGGCACAGCCTGTGCCCCAATTAGAACTTTCTTTGTTATAGAATAGATGTCATCGGCGAATATACTTCAAATTTCCCTTCTAACGCTTTTATGTCCATATTCTAATCTTCATTTCATGAAAAGTATCACAGCACTCCCTCGAATCGACAGCAATTTTCATTATGTTAAATCTGTCTGTGCGGACAGATCATTTGAAAAGGCAATGTGAGAGGGTCGGATTACATAGACCACATTGATCACATCTACGAATTTATAACCCCCCGGCTTTTGGCATCGCAAAAGATCGCCTGTAATCTCTCATAAAGCGGTCTGTGATGAGTGCCGGGAACGATGCCAGGACATTTGTCACTGAGGAGGGTGTCAGCCGGGCGTTTTCGGTTTCAAAGGATGTGCATGTTAATGAGACTCTTAAGACTCTGAAGAACGGTGAAAGGCAGCTCTTTGAACTTATCGGCGAGATGACGAGGAAGTCTGAAGAGAAGGGAGACGCTGCCGGTGTCACATCAGGACAGGTGCAGCGGCGTGCGAAGGATGAACTGAAAATAGGTTA
>DAOVRB010000018.1 GCA_030628325.1 Methanomicrobiaceae archaeon
ATAGAACCTGCAGCCCTGTTTCTTGCAATGACCTCAAGCGGAATCATCTCCAGCCTGCGAACCAGCATGATATTCTCATCAATCATCTTAATGAAATGCGTTTTTATACCATTCTTCTCAAGGTAACTGAAGAAAAATGAGGAAACAGCTGCATTATATGCTCCTTTCCCGGAAAGGACATCTTTTTTCCCACCATCAAATGCTGTAATATCATCCCTGAATATTACAACCAGTTCCCCGGGATTTTCAGACAGATAAACAGACTTTGCTTTGCCATTATAAAGAAGTTCAAGTTGACTCATAATTATATCTCCGGATAATTAACATTTAAATTTAGATCATGTTCAAGTTTTTTTATTACGCTTTCCAGTCTCTCTGAATACCACCCTTTCCGGATATACTGCGGGTATATACAGAGACGCTCTCTCAGTGTGAATTCCCCGGCCAGTTTTTTTAATTCATTAATCTGGGGCCAGGGATGCTCAGGGTTTACATAATCAATAGTAACCGGGGATATACCCCCAAGATCGTTCACACCATAGCTAAGCAGATCTTTTGCATCGGCAAGATTTGGAGGTATCTGAACCGAGACATCAGGCGGAAGGATCTCCCTGGCCATGCGGATAGTGTCATGCATTACATCATTCCCCGGAGCCGGGTAATGTTCCATGGGTGTACCTTCCTTTGGACAGAAGTTCTGTATAATAACTTCCTGAATATGCCCAAAACGTTTGTGCAAATCCTTAATCACTTCCAGTGACTCCTCCCTGTCCTGCACAGATTCACCAATCCCAAGCAAAAGTCCGGTAGTGAACGGGATCTTAAGCCTCCCGGCATTCTCTATCATTTCAATCCTGACAGCAGGATCTTTACCAGGGGAGTTCGCGTGTGCGGAAACAGATGCTGTTGTCTCAAGCATAAGCCCCATACTTGCATTGACATCCTTTAAGCGCTCCATTTCATCATATGTCATAATACCTGCATTGGTGTGAGGAAGCAGACCTCTGTCAATAGCAGCAATGCACATATCATAACAATAATCCAGAATAGTGGAATAACCGATAGCTCCCAGGTACTTTGCAAATCCGGATTCATTCTCAGGCCTCTCACCAAATGTGAATAATGCCTCGGTACATCCCAGTTCTGCGCTACAATCCAGTGTATGCAACACCTCCTTTGGAGATATTATACAGCCCTCCTGAACCGGCGTCCTGAAACAACAATACCCACACCGGTTTCTGCAGACTGTCGTCAGTGGCAGAAATGCATTGCGCGAATAGGTGATAACACCATGATGCATGGTAATATATCAGTTTTATGTATTCTTGAAACTTCGGACAGGCAGGTATTTTTTTTGCACATATTAAAAAAATTAAAATCCGGATTAAAACCACTGATCAAGCGTTTTCTGATCTGAACTGACACACATTTTTTCTAAAACTGTCTGCACACGATTCCTTGAAAAGTCATGCATCCCGCATAACATCTCATAAAGTCCATTTTCATCAGGTGAAGACCATTTGAGATCATATCCGGTTATATGAGGCGGATTCAAAAAAAAGTCTTTTACAGGACCGGGATCAAATTCAGGCGTTTTTTTCTCAATGGTTTTTACGAATTCGCCTTTTTTCACAAGTTTAAGAGCGGTCTTTGCACCCACTCCTCTTATGCCTTCATTGAAATCAGTCCCAATCAGGATACCTATCTCAATCAGTTCCTCCATGTTTATACCCAGACCGTCAAGAACATCTGAGAGGATAATTCTTTCAGGGCTCACCGTAATTGTCCTCCCCCGAATTTTCCTTTTGCCACTTACAGTCAGATTCCTGATAAGTTTTGGTGCACCAAACAGTAATGAATCATAATCCTGTGATACAGAATATGATACATCCCCGCGCTGTACCATCACTGCCGCCTGCGCTTCTCCTTCACTCGGTGCATCAATTACAGGAATCCCCATTAATCCAAGAAGATTTTTTGAACTCTCAACAATTGAGCTGTCAACCCTGGTTGCTGATCTTGCCTGTTTATATGCCTCCTTTATATCACCTTCCTCAACTGCGCGCGCCCATGCTTCCCGGGCACGCTCACGGACCTCACGGCGTTTAACAACCGTATCCTCTTTAAAAAGAGGTGGTTTCCCGTCAAATATGAATACCGGCTGGATTCCTTTCTCAATAAACCCAGAGATCCTGAAAAAAAGGCCAGACAAATGCGAGGTTATACGCCCTTCATGGTCCATCAGCGGCGTTCCGTCAGGTTGCCTGATAATAGTCAGAAACTGATAGAGTGTATTATTGCCATCAATTGCAGCGATACCAGGTATTTTATCCCATGCAACAGGCGTTTTGTAATCTGCCAGTATATCCCTTATTGCTACTCCCATAATATTCAGAAATAAGTATGTCTCACCCACATCAACAGTTTAACGATAAACCCGGCGTGATAGCTCACTTACAATTTCACCAACATGGGAAACCATAGAATCACATTTGTTTGATACCATCCTGTTAAGTTCATCAAGATTTACCCTCATTGTGCGCTCACGTGCAATGACATTCTCATCAAGGCGTTTAATTTTCATCCCCAGTGAGAGAAACAGACCTGCCAGAGAGACCATCATAAGAGTAGTCGCCACAGCAATAATGAGATCCTGCCATAATCTCATTACAAGAGTAAGTGTGGAAATAATAAGGACAATTGCCAGAATTATATCAACAAAGTTCTCACGAATATCCATGCATTTAGATAACAACAAACCACTAATTAATGTAACTATTTCTTTCTGATTGTGGAGCAGTATTAATGAAACTAAGGGACACAGTACCATTCATCGGGATGCCGCTTATGCTACTCACAGTGCAAATAGGTGCACTTCTCCTGTCTCCTTCTATGAAAGAAGCAGGCTATGCAGCATTTGAGGATCCTTCATCAGTAACAAACCCGTTGATATTCATCGCAATATTATTGATATTTACAGCGTTTCTTCTTATACTCATAAAAAAAGGCGGGAAAAAAATAATTGCGGCAATCATAGGTTTTTCAATATTTCTCACATTCGTTTATATATTCGGGGCAGTTGCCGGACAGATTACCGACAATACAACAGTCTGGACAGCAATTACCCTGATCGCTTCAACAGGTGCTACAGGTCTCCTCTATTATTACCCTGAGTGGTATGTAATAGATATCTTAGGCATTCTTATTTCAGCAGGCGCGGCATCGATCTTCGGCATTTCTCTGGAAATTATGCCTGTTATTATTCTGCTTCTTTTACTGGCAGTATATGATGCAATCTCAGTATATAAGACAAAACACATGCTTACACTTGCAGAAGGCATTATCGAGATGAAAACACCGATTCTTATCGTTATTCCAAAATCATGGAATTACTCGTACATAAAAGAGGGCGTTTCAATTAAAAATGACAAAAAAGACAGAGGAGCTTTCATTATGGGCCTGGGAGACCTGATTATGCCCACAATACTGGTGGTTTCATCAAATATGTTTTTAAAAGCACCGGAATTTGTATGTAATATTACCATTCCGACAGCAGGTGCAATTATCGGCTCATTCACAGGTCTTTTTGTCCTGTTGTATTACGTAAATAAAGGAAACCCACAGGCAGGACTACCCACACTCAATGGTGGAGCAATAATTGGTTTCCTGATCGCCTGTGCAATTACCGGGAGTTTGGGGTGGATTCCCGGTATTTAAGAAGAATTTCAACGATCTCTTCCACTCCTTCCCCTGTTAACGTGGACATATTCGAATAACCCTCCATCTTTTGCATATCTGATTTACATACAACTACTTCAACAGGAACCAGGTCTCCGACAACTCTCCGGATTTCCTCAAGTAAATTAATCTGTTCCAAAACAGGATAGCCGCAGGATTCACTTGCATCAATAATAAACAGAATAACATCCGCCACATTAGTAATGGCAGTTATTGCCTGATGTTCTATATAATTGCGTTCATGCGCAGGGCGGTCAAGAATACCTGGTGTATCAATAATCTGCATGCGTTCCCTGCCAATATAGCGGTGCCCTACCACAACCTGTTTGGTTGTAAAAGCATAACCGGCAACTTCCGGGTCTGCGGATGAAACGAGTTTTATGAAGGATGACTTACCCACATTCGGATATCCCGCAACAACAACTGTAAACTCATCACGGATCTCAGGGAGTTTTCTCAGTACATTACGTGCCTCATTAAGGAATTTTAAATCTTTGTCAACCTGGTAAACAACTGATGAGATACGTGCCGTCGCCTGTTTCCGGAGCAGGTTTGTATCATCAGCCTCTTTCATCTGACGGGCGTACATCGTACCAATCGTCCTTGACTGACTGGCAGCCCAGCTAAGTGCCCCCAGTGATTTTTTCATTTTATCCATACCAAACAGGATGTCCACTATTTCCCGATAGAATACAGGCAGGTCATCAAGTGTAGGAAATTTTTTAACAGTATCATCGAGCTTATCATATATTGAACTGTATATTGAACGGACGAACTCTTCATTCGCACGATCCTTATTTCTTTTCTCTTTTTTTAGTGCCGCAGCCCTGCGAAAAGATCTATCAAGAATCTCTTCTGCAGTCGGAACGGTTGGTACTTTTTCAAATTCCATTGGTGTATAACCCTGTATATTTATGTAATTCCTCTGGGTTAATCATTATTGTACATTTTAGCCGGAAACCAAACTTCAGGAAATAACCGATCAAACTCAAAAGAAGAATTAATTGCCATAAAAACATCCATGATAGCTTCGCTTCATGCGCTGTCTGATAAAAATGGGATTTCATTTTAATGTTAAATGTGCATGACACGCGAAGCGCCACGCCTGTATCCCGGAGATCATAATAAATCAGAGATTTTACAAGCCTGAATTCCCCGTGGGGCAGGGCATATTAAGAGGGCATTTCTCACCTATTTTGATGAATAAAGACAGGTCCGACGTTCCCTTGCTCAAATTCAGCAACTAAAATCGGGCACATGTTTTCAAAAGAATCAATGTATTTTTTGAATCTGGAAAATATCTGATATAATATGCCTAAATGACTGGGAACCCGGGTTACAGGAATTAGAGAAGAAGCGTTCGCCAGCAATATTATTTAGGAAGTTATTAATTTATTGGTGTCTTTTTATCACTCATTATGGATTTGTCGGTTATCCAGAAAGATATCCTTATCACACTGATCACTCTCTATCATCAACATTCCTCTGCAATCAAAGGAGAAGAGATCGCAGAGGTATTAAAGCGAAATCCGGGAACTGTCAGAAATCAGATGCAGGCGTTAAAAGCACTCACTCTTGTAGAGGGTGTACCCGGACCAAAGGGGGGTTATACACCTTCGATTCTTGCATACAAAGTGCTCAATCTAAACAATTATGAGAAAGAATCAGAAGTCCCGGTCAGGTTCAGGGGAGAAGTTGTAAAAAGCGTAAGCGTTTCTGAAATGGATTTTATAACACTCAGAAACCCGGATCTATGTCATGCATTAATCAAACTGATTGGAAGTGTAAAAATTTTTAATATTGGTGATGAAATCACCATCGGACCAACCCCTGTAAATAAACTACTTCTGAAAGGTGAAATTTACGGAAAAGATGAAGCTGAGCAATCCCTTCTTGTTACAATCATAGAACTAATCTCCCTTCCAAAAAAACAGATTAAACACTATATGAGTAGCCCGATCCATACACTGCAAAGCGGTTCCACATTTAAAATGAGCATACATCTGTTTAATATTCATCATATTCACGGCGCCCCTGTAATGGATGGTGACAACATGATAGGGATAGTTACTCTGAGCGACATTGCCAAAGGGATTGACAGCGGGATGTCCCTTGATACGAGAGTGGATGACATTATGACACATAACGTAGTAATTGCTGAATCCAAAATCAATCTCTATGAAGTAATTGGACAATTTAAAGAAGAGAAAATAGGCAGACTTGTAATAATGGAAGAGAACAGACCCGTAGGGATATTAACCCAGTCAGATGTTATCAGGGTATTTCCTGCTCTCTAACCGGTAGTGAATCTCCTTTTTTTGGGAATAATTCAGGATTGGATCAAAAAGAACATTCCATCATCATATTATTATTAAAAACCCGGAAGAAATCCATCCCATGAGTTAATTAAGTTATTTTTGGAATCATTTAAATAGTATAGGATACGTTTCTTTTTTATGAAAACAACGTTCTCGCGTAACCTTTCCCGAAAACAGGTAATGAGTACAGATGGTATGGTCATTGGAACAATAAAAAATATCATGGTTGACCTCGATTCAGGTCAGGTAATTGATCTTGTTGTAAAACCAGACAACACTTTTGACACCAGCGGTTATCCTCTTGACGGTGACAGAATTTACATCCCGTTTGAAGCTGTAAAAGATATAAGGGATTATATCGTCGTTGACCGTTATCTTTCAAAAAAGTGAGGGAAAATATTTTATTACAGTTTCAACAAATCCATCGCCATATGTTTTTTTAGAAATCCAGTCAGCTGCACCAAGCAAATTTTGATGGCCATTTGATACAGAAACACCAATACCTGCATTCTCTAGCATTTCCACATCATTTTCTGAATCCCCTACGGCCAGGAATTCCGAAGCAGGGATATTCATCTCTTCAGCTATCTTCAGTAAAGCAGATCCCTTTGTTATCCCTGCCAGTTGAAGGTGTATGGCAAAACCAGTGTCAATAACTTTTACCGATGGCATCTGTTTAAGCAATTCACGAACATCACCAGCACCAACTGTCCGTGCAAATGCAACATCCGCAAAACGATCTTCTGGACTGTATAGTTCAAGCTCATTTCCAATTTCTGAAAAATGAGTATTCAGAAGTTCATAAGCATCCCAGCATAATTTATGGTTGCCGCAGACCTTCTGCTCTCCCTGATATGTAACCCTGTATGTACCGCCATTTTCCGCAATAATCGTCCCGTCTGTTCCAATCATCTTGGAGAGCATGTTCAATGAACAGACAGTATTGCCACTTGCCAGAATAACAGGGATATCTGCGTCAATAATAGTCCGGATAGCGAGAATTGCATCAGTATTTATGCGCCTTCGCTCATCTGTAATTGTCCCGTCAACATCAGTAATCAATGCCTTTGGTGGGAAAAATGAGACATTTTCCATCTAATAACCTGTATGTTATCAGATAGATTTCAAACCTGCGGATTCAACAAGAAATGCTGCTTCACCATCAGGAAGATTTGGACTGTCAACCAGTTTTGCAACCCTCTTGCTGCCTTTGCTCTTACGCAGATATAAACGGAACTTGGACGCATGCCCGACTATATTCCCTCCGATAGGCTTTGTTGGATCACCAAAGAAAACTGCAGGGTTGGACATTACCTGATTTGTGACAAGCACAACAGCATTATACTCCTCAGCAAGTTTTGCAAGGTCATACATGTGTTTGTTTAATTTCTGCTGTCTGAGAGACAATGTACCTCTCCCTGAGTATTCTGCCCTGAAATGAGCGGTCAGCGAATCAACAATAATTAATCTGACAGGCTTTTCGGAATCTTTCAGTTCAGAAGCCAGTTCACGGGCACTGTCTATCAGGAGCATCTGGTGATCTGATGTGTAACCCTTTGCTACATGGATGTGTTCCAGAAACTCAGAAACCGGGGGAATTTCAATATCAAGTTCAAGACCATTAACCATCTGTTCAATGCGCTCAGGACGGAATGTATTCTCTGTGTCAATGTAGAGACATGAACCGCCAAGACCACCGACATCTTCAGGTAACTGAACATTTACTGCCATCTGGTGTGAAATCTGACTTTTTCCTGAACCAAATTCACCATATACTTCTGATATAGACTTGGTTTCCAGCCCGCCACCCATAAGATCATCAAATTCATCAACAAGTGTCTTTAACTTACGGACTTCCTTCCTCTCCTCAAGAACTGCTGTACCAGTTTTAAACCCACCGATGTCAGCCATTTCACGGGCAGCTTTAATCATCTTCTTCGCAGTGGATTCACCAATTTCAGCAGCTTCCACAAGATCAGAGCGGGAAGCTGTTGCGATGCCCTCGATTGTACAATAACCGGCCTCACGTAATTTGTCTGCGGTAGTCGGACCAACACCGGGAAGGTCTTCGATTTCATGTTCTGCCATATCTCAAGTACCTCTTTATTTTTGATTACATATCTTTATCCGAGTACCAGTATATAGGAGTCATACCGTGCACCGTGAAAGTATTCCAAAATATTTTTTATCCGCAAATATCATCCAGTTTCTTATTCAGAAGTTTCATATCAGTACAAACAGTTTCAGTGTGTATCACATTCAGCCTCCTGCCAGATAACTGACCCGTCACACGGACTTCTGCACCAGGCGGCAGATCACAGTCAATCAGATAGCAGACTTTACCGTCATCAATGCACCTGCCGGATGCCCCGTCAACGATAGTTCCCTCAAAAGTAATCTCCTCAGACTCAGACTCTTTCAGACGAATTACTCCCTGCCAACCTACATGGATTTCAGACTCATTCCGCCTGCCCATACGGCACTGTGCATGAAATAGTTCCACAGAATCGCCCGGCATAAATGGTATTTCCGCCTGTTCGCCCCAGATAACAACTGCTATCTCATCACCACTCCGGTCTGTTAAAACAGCATTCCTTACACAGGACTGGTTCCCGTTTCTGGTAGTAAATGTCCTTGCAGGACGGAGGTTTACAATTTCACCCAGTACAGAGATCGTCTGTCCATCTTTAAATTCACTGACAGGAGATACCAGCACTTCAACTGTTTCATCAATACCCGCAACTGTAGACCTTTCTCCGATTATATATTCTCTCTGGGTTGATCGTGTGTTTCTGACAGCATGAGTTATACATATTGAATCTCCGGACTGAACTGAATCAAAAAGAACCGGAACCCAGCAGACAAAACCTGCGGTCCACAGACTATTACCGATAATTCCTTTTCTCAACTGACCGGTGCTGCCGTCACGTCGTGTGAATTCCCTTGTGGCTTCAAGATGAACCAAACGGACAGACAGAGTCTCCGGTCCTTTTGACAGAGAGGCATCTGTACGGGTATTAATATTGCATGCTGTTTTCTGCATATCAAGAACGTGGATCTCCCCGGGTTTTTTCAGGCGACCGACGATTTCCAGCACATCTCCATCATTTATCTCATTGATGGCTGCAGCCCGGGAATCCCACAGGACAATATCCACTTCTCCGGACTCATCCCCGACTTCCATGCGGGATACCAGACCCGGAGTACCATCTGAACGCATAAACTCCCTCGGTTGAGATTTAGACAGAACTTTACAGAAAAAAGAAACCAGACTGGATGAAGTCTGAAGTTCAGTTATTTTCAGGTGGTGTCTGCCGGCCTCACGAACTACCAGCATCGCAGCAGTCCGCTCATCAAGCAGTCCACCGGACTGCTCAATTGTCGCCTCTACTTTCTGCCTGAATTCATCCTGGTCAAAGAGATCATCAACCAGTGCATAATGTGCATGCAATTAAATTACTCCTTAATCCTGCCAGGGCAGTTTTTCCATAGTACCGATGAGGTCATCTATTGTTTCACCACGACGCATAAGCGCTTCAAGAGACCCGTTAACCATGACTTCAGGACAGCGTGGTCTCGCATTATACTGCGATGACATGGAAAAACCATATGCACCGACATCTAAAACAGCTATCAGGTCACCCTCCACAACTTCCGGAAGCTCTCTGTCATGGGCAAGAAT
>DAOVRB010000312.1 GCA_030628325.1 Methanomicrobiaceae archaeon
AGGAGATATATCTGCTATAAAATGTGCATGACGTGCATTGCGTCCGGAGCTCTGTTTCATGCACCATTATTTTATTTTAAAAAATAAACATCTGTCTGGCACGATACAGACAGATTCAACCACTCCGGAAGTCTGGGACTTGTGTTAAATATCTGACTTATCACAAAAAAACAGACCTTCCCGGAAGTCTGGTTTTCGACTATATTTTCGACTATAATAAGAACTATGTGAGAGTCCATGGGAACAAAAAACGGACATAAAAAACTCAGCAGAAAAGCAGAAGATTACCTTGAGGCAATCTTAAATATTGCTCATAATAAGGGGTACGCCAGATCAAAAGATGTTGCTGAAACACTCTCTGTAAGCCCGTCCAGTGTTGTTGAGATGTTTAGGAAACTTGCTGCGATGGATCTGGTTACATACAGGAAATATGAAGGAGTTACACTCAACCCGGAAGGAAAACGGATTGCTGAGATTGTGAAATACCGTCATGTTACGCTGAAGGCGTTTCTGACCCTGATTCATGTGCCAGAAGACATTGCCGACCATGATGCGTGTATTATGGAGCACGAGCTCAATGATGAAACTATTGAACAGATCAAATTAATCGTTGATTTTCTGGATTCACATTTCTACCAGCCAGATGCACTGGAAATGTTTGGCCGATACTGTAAGGCACGTGAACTGGAAGATAAACCTGCCAGGTCATAACATAATCCATTCCTGCTGTACTCCCGATGGACACATCTTTTTTTACGAAAACAGCAGGCAGAAGGTAATGTATATCGACCTTCACTGTCTCTTTAAAATTATAGTGGCGAATGTTTCTTTTTGAGCCGGAATTTTAAAAATTTGAAGATCTCCATACTAACTAATATTACTGATGCTATGGCGAGCAGTGTACCCCAGGTCTGAAGATTTACCGGACCAATCCTGAGGAGGTCCTGCATAAATGGTGTCATCATGGCCAGAATGTGAATGCCCTGCGCAACCAGAATGCCAATAATCAGATAATAGTTATTCTTCAGTGGTATTCTGAATAAAGATCTGTACTCTGACCGGCAGTTCAGTGCATGGAAGTTTTCAAGAAGAACCATCAACAGAACCAGTACACTCCTGGCAGAGAACTCGTCCCATCCCTGAAAGATTAGCCAGAAATATGTAAGAAATGCGATAATTCCAATTATAGAACCTGAGATAAGAGTCTCCCGGATCATCAGGGAATTAAATATTCCTTCTTCGGGACTTCGGGGGTTACGTTTCATGGCTTCCGGTTCTCCTGCCTCGAATGCCAGTGCCACGTCCTGTATTCCATTAGTAACCAGGTTCAGCCAGAGGAGCTGTACAGCGAGAAGAGGAAGCGGCAGTCCTGCAAAAAGAGCCAGTGTAAAAAGAATTATCTCAGCAAAACCGGTAGAAATGAGTAGATATGTCACCTTCCTGATATTATCATAGGCATACCTGCCTTCTTCAATCCCTGCTACGATAGAAGAGAAATCATCATCTGTAATGATCATGGAAGCTGTGTCTTTGGCAACATCTGTTCCTGACCCCATTGCAACTCCGATATGTGCCTTTTTAAGAGCAGGTGCGTCATTTACACCATCACCGGTAACTGCAACGAAATGACCATTCCGAACCATACAATCTACGATTTCAAGCTTCTGAACCGGACTTACACGGGCAAAAATCCGACCGGATCTTACCCTGTCACAAAACTCAGGCAATTCAGGAGATCCTATTGCCTCAAGATCACTACCGGTAACGACAGAAGACTCAGTAGTGGCAAGACCGAGTTCTCTTCCGATTGCATATGATGTGTCAGGGTGATCCCCGGTGATCATTGCCACCTCCACCCCTGCCCTCCTGCAGTGGTCAATGGCCTCCGGCACATCAGAACGTATAGGATCTATGAAACCCGCTATACCAAGATATGTAAGTTGCGGGCGGACCTGTGCTAATTCGAGGCTGCCTTTGGGCATCTCTTTAAGAGTCCCTTCTGCAAGGGCAAGGACACGGTACCCGTTTCGGGTTAGCGAGTGAAGCTGTTTCTCTGTTTTTGTCCTGTCCAGCGGTACCTGACCCTCTAAGGTCTGCATTTGTGAACAGTACAATGATAATACCTCATATGCTCCTTTAACTGCAACCCTGACAATACCGGACTCATCCGTATAGTATACTGCAGAATAGCGCCCGTCAGGTTCAAAAGGGACAGTTCCTTTTATGAGGATATCATTATGAATTCTGTCCGGGTCAATCCCTGTTTTATAGCCAAATGAAAGGAGAGCCACATCCATTGCATCACCATAATGCACCCACGAATCTTCATCCTGAAACAGACTCCCTTCATTGCAGATAATTCCGGTAGTGGCAAGATTCTCTAAAACTTCCATTTGCAGGGGATCCGGAATCTCTCCATTCGGAAGAAGTATCGCCCCTTCACCTGCATATCCCACACCCGTTACATCAAAAATGCCGCCAGAGGAAAGTATCACTCTCTTCACAGTCTGTTCGTTCACTGTGAGGGTTCCGGTCTTATCTGTAGCGATCATAGTACAGCTGCCCAGGCTTTCAACT
>DAOVRB010000102.1 GCA_030628325.1 Methanomicrobiaceae archaeon
CCCGATGCGTCTGCCTTCTTCACTCCTTCTGCAGCAGGAACGGAATGAGGCGCAAACGCCGCCCTTAAAACGGCAATGGGTGGCACAGCCCCATCCTGTCAGCCAGTCAGTGACCAGAGTCAGAGGCCCGGGGCACCCCACCTTCTGTTGCCTGCTGCACCAGCGCAAGTGCCACGATCCCCCGAACGGCGGGGTGTAGTTTCATCACCTTCCGGGGGCCAGGGAACAGGGGAACCCGGGTGCCGTCACGCTCACATCCTATGCGGATGCCGATAAGGACGAGGATAAGAATGAAGACCACCCGGCACAGCCTGTATATTCAAAACTCTCGTTAATATGGACAGGCAAAATTACCAATAAAATTATCACTAATATTTTTATTAGAATTTAAATGAGATTTTACTTTAAATCCTGTGAAGGGCGGAGATTTTGTCAACAGAACGAAAATTATCAGAGTGATGATTTCGGAATTTAAGGATAAAGCTTTTTTTACTTTCCTTTATACCCTGAGTATAGCTTCAAAAATTCATCTAAGCTTATTTCCAGATCTTCTCTGATTATTTTACGCAGAAGCCCTTTAGGTATGTCTTTGTTTCCATGCACAGGAACAGTGGTTGCCTGTCCATCTTCTGATCTCAATCTTACATGAGAACCTTTCGTTCTGATAACCCTAAAGCCTAAAGATTCCAAAAATATTACAAGCTCTCTGCCTTTGATTACGGGAAGCTTAGGCATTTTGAACTACTTCCAGTTCTCTAAATCCCACAAACCTGTTGAGTTCTTCGACCGTTGTCTCCTCGAGGCACATATCTATAACTTCCCTTATATTCTCAAGTGCTTCATCTATAGTTTCGCCGTAAGAATGGCAGCCTTTAAACTGTGGACAGCTTACTATGTAATATCCGTCCTCGTCCATCTCAACGATTATGGGTAGATGTAATTTTCCCATTTTTGATACCTTCATTAGATCTACAAGTCTCGTATATTAAATACATTTTGCATAACTACCTATATGTGAACGGAGCCCGTCCATCCAGTGCTGATCTGGCAGGACAGGCTCCAACACCAATGGTTATGTCAGTCTTTGAATATAAAAATCCTCACTCAAAATTACATATCCTCTCCGGCACCGGCTTATCATCCATAAACTCCCTCACATCCTCCTGAACTTTTCATGTGCCATCGCTACAATCACCCTATCCATCTTCTCATCATCAAAAGTCCTCACACGAAATCCCTCGATTTCGTACCTGCCGGGCATTGGATCGTACCCATATAGCCTAAGCCGATGACGCATACGGTCTTGTGTTTCAGCTCTTCCGGAACCAGGTGATCATCTCCTCCAATCCTTCTGGTGAACTAAATGACTCTTCTCAATTTTTCTGACCTCTGATTTTTGAGATCCTTTGTCGCAGTACACACAACAACCAGAACAGGACGGATGCCTGCCCACTCATCCCTCCTCTGACCATCAACCATAGGTACACTACACCACAAAGGTGGAACTTTGAGGACGGGGGGGACCGGGATCTAACAGAAAACGGGCACAGCAGACGTAAAGGCCCCCCGATGCCTCTGCCTTCTTCACTCCTTCTGCAGCAAAAACGGAATGCCAGACACCGCCCATAAAACGGCAATGGGTGGCCTTCTGGCACAGCCTGTATAGTCGAAAACCAAACTTTCAGTGTAACTCTTCACGCCCCCTCTTCAATCCACACCAGGGAGGCTGTTGCACGAATGAATTTTATTGGCTCATAAGGGCAATCCGTTATACTTTGGCGATAAACAAAGGCAGAATATGCGTTGTTTTGTAGTCTATTTGCCCTCATTGTCTACAGCAAATTGTTCATGCAACAGCCACCCGGGGCCGTGGTATTATTGAGAATCTTAATCCCGTGTTAGCATCACTAATTTGATCAAAAATAATTGTACACAATTATTGTTCTTCCCGTGAACTTCCCGAGAGAACCTGGAGATTTCTCATTCATAGACGATAAATATCTACAATTTTATCGTCCACACACGACAAATATATAATGGTTGCAGACAAATCCACATATAATGGATACCCGGAACAAACTCAAAAGTGCGATCGTTGAATGGCAGGAAAGCAAACTGCCGGAATTGCATAAAAGAAAAAGCCGGGCAAATATCAATCTGCCACATATCAACGACATTGTGGGTGTCAGACGTTGTGGGAAAACATATTACATGTACCAGTTGATCTCAACATTGCTTGATTCCGGGGTGCCGAAATCTCATATACTTTATTTCAACCTGGATGATGACAGACTTCAACCCATAAATGGCGATGAACTTGCGTTATTGACAGACACTTTCCGGGAACTTTATGGGACATCAGAAAACGATAAACTGTACCTGTTTTTAGACGAGATCCAGAACTTTCCCGGATGGGAAAACTGGTTGAAAGGCATCTATGACAGAAAGAAGAATGTCAAAATCATAATAAGCGGCTCCAATGCATCAATTCTTTCAGACGATATCTCCTCCCGCTTAACAGGAAGACATCTTACCACCAGAATGTTCCCGTTCAGTTTTGCCGGGTTCCTGAGGTGCCGGGAAATATCTTTTGATATAAAAACCCTGCAGTTTTCAGAGAAGAAAATAGAGATCAAAAGGAAGTTCAACGAATATATGGGTAGAGGGGGGTTCCCGGAGGTCATACTCAACCCCACCATAGATCACAGAGAATTGTTGCAATCCTACTTTGACGATATAATCTACAGGGATATTATCTCAAGACACAGGTTGCGCAATCCAAAAATATTCAAAACACTTGCCCTTTTCTGCATATCAAATATAGCAAAACCTCATACATACAATTCACTCAGAAAATTATTTTCCGGTTACACGTCCCTGAGCACGGATGCCATAATTAACTACATCTCTTACCTTGAGAACGCATTTTTGCTGTTCACTATCAATCACTATGACGCTTCGCTTAAAAAGCAGATAAATAAACCCAAAAAACTATACTGCATAGACCCGGGCATGATCAATGCGGTCTCTTTCAGGTTCTCGGACGATTTTGGAAGATTATATGAAAATCTCGTCTTCATCCAGCTCTTACGTTCCGGTGAGGAGATTTACTACTGGCAGGACAAAAAAGGATTAGAAGTGGATTTTGTTACAAAATCAGGGTTGGATCCAATCCGGTTGATCCAG
Organism: Methanomicrobiaceae archaeon; assembly: GCA_030628325.1. Taxonomy (GTDB): domain Archaea; phylum Halobacteriota; class Methanomicrobia; order Methanomicrobiales; family Methanomicrobiaceae; genus DAOVRB01. Next base: position 3,187 of record DAOVRB010000102.1, read on the forward strand.
GTCTGCATAGATCTCTCAGATCCAAAAACCAAAGACAGGGAGATAAATGGTCTTATTTCAGCAATGGAACATTTTGACCTGCAGGAAGGTACTATAATAACCGCTGACGTTTTTGATCAGGAAAATGTGGCGGGCAGGAAAATAAATTATCTGCCTCTCTGGTACTGGTTACTCAAAGATGAGAGTTCTGAATATTCCTGACTGGCTGAAGATGGTTCTCAATGTTGATCCCGGGCTTCATCAATATTTTCTGTAATTTTTAGACTCTTCTCCGTTTTTCTGATTTTTAAGATCCTTTGTCGCAACACACAGCAACCAAAACAGGAAGGAGGCCTGCCTGCCTCTCCCTCCTGTAACCGTCAACCGCGGGTTAAACTACACCACAAAAGTGAAACTTAGGGGACCGAAACCTAATAGAAAACGGGCACAGCAGACGTAAAGGCCCCCCGATGCCTCTGCCTTCTTCACTCCTTCTGCAGCAGGAACAGAATGGCAGACGCCGCCCTTAAAACGGCAATGGGTGGCACGGCCCATCCAGTCAGTCAGTCTGTGACCAGAGGCAGAGGCCCGGGATTGGGTTAAAAAAAGTTTTGAGCAAGTATATTTTTTGGATATTTATTCAGTTTTCTGCTATCACCTTTCACTCAATAGCATTTTTCCGGTGAACTATAACTGTAAACAGGTTTTTGTCCCTCTCATCAATGAAATCGATATCCGGCCATTTCCCGAGTGCACGTTTTATGCCTGAACCAAGTCCTCTGTATGGGAGCAGTCCTTTAGCTGTATATGATACAAGAATCGGATTTCTTATATTGGAATTTCCTGCCCGGATCTTTGCCACAGTCAGATTGTCTGGCAGATGCCCGGGACTGATAATCTCAATGCGGTTATCAAAAATAAATAGCCTGATTGGTGCACTGATGAAATAATCACGATGAACAAGGGCATTAACCAGCAGTTCCTCAAAGACCACCGGTGAAATTTCAGGAATTCCAGGTGCATTTACACTCTGACCGGCCTGCACTTTATGCAGATTGCGCATGATAAAAGCCATAGCACCTTCAAAGATTTCAGGAAATGTTCCTGTGAAGTCTTCGGTGTCAAGATACCTGCTTATGTGGATTTCATTGCCCGGATAGCGAATTGCCTTTATTATAAATTGGGGTTTGATCCATTCCGGCCTTTCTGCAAAGAGGAGCACTCCGGCCAGGCTTAGTTTGCCGCTTTCTGTAGCAAGGTTCATATTCTGCAGGAGTGTAAGCAGTTCTTCTTCTGACTCAGGATATGGAATATCATAAACCTTATGGAGGAAATTCCGGAAACGAAGTGTGTCAAGTTTCTCAATACCTGCCTTTGCAGGCAGTTCATCAGCATGAAACTGATCAACGCTCTGAAAAAGGCGGCAAAGTTCTTCTCTGGAGTTTACACGTCGTTTATCTGCACCGGTTTTGAGCCATATCACTCCGTTTTTGTCGAAATATGGCTTGTCCTGTCCTTTTGGAACTGTAAGGACTATTACTATTCTCTCATTATCAATGCAGATATTCTCTGTTTTTACTGTAAGGGGACAATTTACGTGCTGTGAAGCTGAATTGCTGATAAGCTGATTGATCCTTCCTACATCTTTTAGGGAAAGACCGATAACAGAACTATCGTCTGCCACACCAATGAATATTGTGCCTCCTTTTGCATTTGCAAATGCAGCCATCTCTGCTGCAAGGGCATCAGCATTGGTGATATCCTGTTTAAACTGCCTGTGGCTGTCCCCGCCTGCAGAGATCATGGAATAAAGTTCTTCAGGTGTCATGCATATTCCCCGGTTTATAGTAAAGTCTGATGAATATCATTGAAATTTTCAGATTTAGTTATAGGATTATCTTCTATTATATTATTCATTGGTTATGAAATTATTTTCCTGTTATACGTCCCTGAGCACAGATGCCATAATCAACTACATCTCTTACCCTGAGGACGTATTTTTGCTCTGGAGAGGATACCGCTACATTACATAACAGAGAATTTCGAAAAACCCTACGTACCGACAGTACTTTATAGACTCAGATCCCTGAATTATTATGAGTAGCTTTGCCAATTTCGCTTTTAAGGATGAATATGCACGAATTATTTCAAAAGAAGATAAATTAGGTAAAGTTGA
>DAOVRB010000108.1 GCA_030628325.1 Methanomicrobiaceae archaeon
GTTATTACACTGTATCCTGATTTCTAAGTTGTTATTATTATGTATAGTTCCCCTGCATATTGTAGAGCCAGTCCGAGTCTGTCCTGACAGATCAGCACCGGATAAACAGCCCCGTTTTTCTGAATGAGAGATTTTAAAGGTTCTGAAAACTTTACACAATAACAAGACGTAGCATTAATCTTACATCAAAACTGAATTTCCTGCTGTCTTTGTTATAACATTTTGTGGCACAGTCGAATTTTTCAGTGACAGGGAAATATGAAACAGATTATCTCAGTTCAAATTAGCTGAAAAGGTAATTGATGCTTAAGGATGATCAGCCATCACTGGATTTTCCGACAGTGCCCATTTTGTTTTGATCTGCTTTTTAACAGGAGTCATATCCACATGAGACAAGAGTTTTGGTATTGCCGTTCCTTTGTCAATGATGCCATTTGAAGGAGCCTAGTTCCGTATGAATCTGTAAATGGAAGTATGATGGTCACGTTGGGAGATTACCTAAAGTTACCAAAACGTGGCTGTAAGAAGCAGTCAAAGGCAAAAAAAAACCTCCTTGACCGTTGCCAAAAAGACAAGAGGGAGATGCTCTTGTTCATGCACGCTCTCTCTGTCCCATCCTCTAATAATCAGGCTGAACGGAAGAATCAGGATGGTCAAACTGCAGCAGAAAATTTCTTAGACTTTCAGGAATGAACAGGGAGCTTCATGGTTCTGCCGCGTCAGGGGATATATATCAAAAATATCAAAAGTGAAAAAAAATGAGCGGCTGGTTCTGGCATCCCTTGTGAGAACTTACAAGGGGAATCTGTTCCTCCCCCAGATCGCTCACGGGTAAACCTGATACAGGATTATCCCATCATTTCCTCAAGTTTACTTTTACCATAAACATAAGCAGGCATGCCTGCAAGAAGGAATGCGACACGCAGACCTTCTTCGATTTCTTCTTTTTTAATTCCAAGTTTTTGTGCGCCTGCCATCTGTGCATGTAAAGCATGTTCATCACGTAGTGCTGCTGCAATGGCAATTGCAATGATCTTTTTTGTCTGACGTGAAAGTGCTCCGTCTTTCCATACCATCAGATCCAGTCCAAGGACTTTCTCATATAGTTCCGGGTCAGTTTTGGCAATCTCTTTGAAAATTTCAGGCACTTTGCCGATATTTTCTTCAAGTTCTTCTATTTCAACCATAATTTATTCCCCCTTTAGTAGCATTGATTCACCACAGCAGACAAGTTCTCCGCCACCCACTTCTTTTACTTCAACAACATTTCCACAGATCTCACATTCAAAGATCTCGCCTTCTTCCGAAACATTTGTCATATTAAAACCACCTCATGTCTTTTAAAATCTCATAAAATCCCATATAATCACTTAAATTTTTCTATCCTCTCACAATACATCAGGATTAATTTCCGGTTTAACGTTTTGGCGGGTGTCGAACATCTTCAGGTGTTTTAATGTCCGGTCTGATATGTGTCATTGGTAAACAATTATATGTTTCACATGCACAGTTTGGACACTTTCTCAGGTCTTTGCTTGATTCTGTAACCGGAAGTTCAAGACCACAGTCAATACATACATATTTTCCTGGCCCTACAGTCTCACCAGCTTTTACTGTCTTTGGTTCTTCTGACATGATTTTCACCAAAAACTGCATTGGCGTTAAAAGTAATAAATGTTGTGGCTATTGCCAGGTGGATTAAAAATAGGATATATAAGGTGATCTGATTTCGCGCAGTAGCAATGCTTTTTGAGTGAAACTGAAATGACACGTGAAGTGTCAGAGTCTGTTTAATAAAAACGTCTTGATTTTGTGATTGCCTGAGGCAGTACTATATGTGAGAAAGGAAGTTTCATAAGTAATTACAAAGTCATAACAGATGAGTATGAAACCTAAAATTATCGCATTATTAGGGAGTCCACGGATCAATGGAAACACAGCGGCACTGTTAGATCAGGCGATAAAAGGAGCGGAAGATGCAGGCTGCATTGTTGAAAAAGTGGTTGTACCACATCTTAATTTTCGGCCATGCATGGAGATATTTCATTGCATAGAAAACGAGACCTGTGCAATGAAAGATGATATAGTTCCATTTTACGAGAAATTCAAAGAGATGGATGGTTTGATCATTGCCACTCCGGTTATGACAATGGGAATTCCAGGTGCTTTAAAATCGTTTATGGACCGTTTTCAGGTTTTTTATATGGCAAAATACTGGCGCCAGAGTTCCTTTATTAATGACAGTCAAAAGAAGAGAAGAAAAACACTGTTAATCTCAATAGGTGGCATGAATATCCCCAATGATTTTGACGGGGTAAAACTCACAGTACATGCTTTCTGTGAAATTATTGACAGTCCGTACTGGGCGGAAGTCATGCAGAATAATATGGATGAGATCAAAGACATTTCCACACGACCTGAAGTTATGGAAGAAGCATATTCTAAAGGATATGAACTTGGAAAACAGTTGATGCGGTAAAATGTCCATATTCTGATTTGTAGAAAATGTGCATGACTCACGTTTTCTCAGTTACTGTCTGATGAAAGTTGCAATTGCCTTTTTTATCCCACCTAAACGATATTTTCAATTAATATATCACTGTGAAAGACCATGTTTTCAGAAATTTGGAGAAGGACCAAAAAATATTGTATAGGTTCTCTGGATCTCCGGTACATTCCATCTGACTGTGATTAATTTACTGCATTCTAAGAGTTAGTTTGTTAATTCGTTAATTCTCCATTATGAATCTTTATAGCGGTTTTTACATCTGCATTATCAATGGTTATTGCTGAAATTGCATTACACATTCTTATGGCCTCGTCAAGAGATTTCTGATGTATGTTCCTGCCGGTTGCATTACCCGATGCTCCGCCTTTGTGGATTTGATCGTAAAGATGCTGAAGGAATTCCTCTGCTGAGACATTTGAACCACCGGCACAGATTACTTTTGTTCTTCCTGCAGATATGGAAGCCTCTTTAAGGAGATCTGCCGGGGAAACCCCTTCTTTTTTTGGAGCATTGACTTTAACAAAGTCACTGCCAAGTGTTGCCGCAACGCCGGTTGCGCCTGCTACTAAGTGTGGGTCCTTTTCATCAGCGACTGCCTTTCCACGTGGATATATCCAGAGGACACTAAGAATGCCATGCTGGTGTGCTTCATAAATGATCTGTGCCGCTTCAGTTACCATGTCTGCTTCGTACTCGCTTCCAAGGTAGATGGTGTATCCCACACAGGCTATTTTAAGTCCGCTTGAGTTCCGGAGATTAACTACCTGTTCGACTGAATAGAGTTGCGGGCTAACCGGGTCTTTCTGTGCTGTTTTTACAAGATGTGTTTTTGAATTGAGTTTCACAAGATAGGGTATTTCAGGATAGTCCATACCATAGCGGACAATAAGACCTAACTGAGTTGCAAAAACGCCAATCCGGCTTTTATTCGCAATTCTAAACAGGTGCTCAGGGTCTGCATCATCCTGATGAATACCTTCTCCTGAGAAATCATCGTTCATGTGTTCAAATTTCTGGTCACCGGCAAAGAGCATCAGTCTGTTACTGTCATGGGTAATCATCCGATAATTCTCAATATATGTTGCTTTTGCCTCTTCTGGAACATCCAGTGGTATAATGATATCATTATTATTCATGGTCATACTCATCCTTCTATTATTGTATACTTAAAGATTATTGAAAGGATTGTAATTGTAATAGGACTTACGTATGCTATTTAAAGAATGCATAATCATTACCATGAAAATCAAAGATTTTCATCAGACAATGCCTGAACGCTTACGCGTTATGCACGTTACCATGAAAATCAAGAATGTTTATCAGACAATGTCCGAACGCTTACGCGTCATACACGTTTTTTGAGAAGATTTTCAGATAAAAACACAGATGTTTTATGTGAGTATTACCTATTTTATTAGGCAACATATGCCAAGGTGGCAGAGCGGTCACGCGGTCGCCTGCAGAGCGACTACACTCCGGTTCAAATCCGGACCTTGGCTTGCTTACAGGTGTGTAAACAGTTGTTAGCGAAGAAAATCACTCTGGTTTTCGATCATTACATAAAATGCATCTGCGTCAGCAGATTTCTGCAGGAAGTACTCTGGTCTTAAATCAGATTTGTAATTGCGGCCATAGCGGCGGGGACACACCCGGACCCATCTCGAACCCGGAAGTTAAGCCCGCCCGCGTAGTATGCTGTACTGAGATACGAGAGTTCTCGGGAACCATACTACGCTGCAATTACTTTCCTTCTGTAAATTATGATTTGTTTATTTTCAATTCTATTCTGTAGCATTCATGAATCTATTCAGAATATTATATTCTTTGATTCCGAATAGCAATTTGTTTCTGATTGGCCAGTTCATTTGGCAGGTTTAATGAACTTCGGTACAACATTGCTGAAATGCGCAATCTTTCATTAAACTGATTTCCCCTGAAAATAACTTATATAATTTCATCAAACAACGTCAGATGGAGAGATTTGGAAAACCTTTGTTGAAGGTTTAGGATGTAATAAATTTAGAATAAAAATAAACCAAGCCTCGAGAGGGAGTCGAACCCCCGGCCTGCTGATTACAAATCAGCCGCTATACCACTAAGCCACCGAGGCGCACTACATAACTTGGTCTTCTATAATAAAAAAGGTAATGATCTGTGTCTGGTGAATTAATGAAATTTTGATTATTTTGCACCCAGTCATGTAAATGGCACCGAGACTGAGACTGACAATGTGAGGATGCCCATGTAGTTTCTCTGTAAAATAAATGGAATTGTATGGTGATATTTCAGGTTTACACAGATTACCGGAAGACAGGCATTCCCTGTTATGTAGCTGGCATGGTTATGTGTGATTGTGATGCTGCGCGCAGGTATACCCACCACACAGGATCTCCGGGCAGCCGGAGGGGAAACTGGCCTGTGTAACTGCGTTTATGTGATTGTAATAATGGCTGCAACAGGTTTTATTCCCCCCTGTGTCATCTATGTGAGGAGGTGGCTCAGGTAGCTCAGGTGACCGCGCTTGTGACTCTGACAGTTGTGTATTGCCCGTGTACCTGTGGCGCTACAGTGACTCCCATTTCTGCCTGTAAGTTTTGGGATAAAATTACAAATGCATTAATGTTCTGAAAACTGAATTTTATATTAATATATGGCACATCTGA
>DAOVRB010000163.1 GCA_030628325.1 Methanomicrobiaceae archaeon
GGGTTCTGACGCCCACAAGGCCGCTGTTACCGGTGACACTGTTGGTGATCCGTTCAAGGATACCTCCGGTCCCGCAATCAACATCCTGCTCAAACTGATGAGCATTGTAGCAGTGGTCTTTGCACCGCTGTTCATCCTTTAATTTTTTACTTTTTTGTGAATGTTATTTCCCTGGCTGAATAGTCTCTCAGGAATTCTGAGTTTTAAAAAGAGGCTGTCAAATCAGATTTTTTTGGGTAACCAGACTATTGATATCCGGGCTGCAGGTAAACACAATTATAGGCGAAAGCCGGACTTCCGTGAATTGTGTAAAAAGAAACGTTCGTCACTATATGTTGATAATTATGGCTCACATCAGCCGTTTTTAGACGTTCAAAAAGAATTTAAGAGATTATTTATCATTCTCTCTTCTTATGAAAAATATCTGATATTACTTTTTCCTGTAAATATTCAGTCCGATCTTTATATCTTCGTGTTCGGGTACAGAAATATTTCCTTCAGTGGATGCGATGGTGATCGACTTGCCCGATTTTGATTCTCCAAAATCCTTTGAGAGGTCTACTTTGATTGTAAGAATATCACCGTTCTGTGTCATCTCAATATTTTTCATACCAGAGTGTATTATCCGGTCAGATATATCTGTTTTGTATGTGGTGTGAAAGTGTAATTGCAGGATTCAGGGTGAAGAAATATTCACTGAAATGCTTTCAGAATCCACGACTAAAAAGAAAGGCCGGTTTTACCCGTGCCGTTCCGTCCTCAGAAATATATATCTCAAACAGCGCAATGTCTGACTCCTGAATCTGCTCATCTGATGCGGGCTCTGTCTCTGCCACCGAGACCTGTATCTTCACAGTCCGGTTTATGTAATTCTTATCATCAGGCCTGTATGTCCAGTACATCACCGGGATGGTTGTTATGATATCATCACCTTGTTCAGTTACAGTCCCGGTTGTGGTGTTCCATGAGAGAAAGAGGCCATAATCGGTCTTCCAGTGGTAGCTGAATATTTCCGGACGCGGATCTTTTGCGTTCACTATGGAGAGTTTTATACCGGGTGTTGAGGACATTATCGGCGTATATACAACAGGGTCTGCAAGAATGAGAGGAGAATCCATAACTGACGGTCCGGGTTGCTTTGATTCATTAAGCAGATCAAAATCAGGCTCAGCAATGCCGGCAGGCATGAGTTTTTTCTCTTCGCTTCCAGATGTATCTGGATCTATATCATCCTGCACACATCCGCAGCAGCAGATGATGGCAGAAATAGAAAAAACCAATATTAATGCCTGTATTACTTTCATGATAATTCCTGGAGAACTTTATATTCGAAAAAACCTACGTACCGACAGTACTACAATTATTTGCATACTTAAAAGAGAGAGGTATCGGTGAGAGGCAGAGTCTTGTAATCCATCTCTCCTGAAGAAAGACAGGTACACTTTTTCGGAGTGGTCAATCTCCTTCGGGCTCTCCCCCATGCCAGAAGAGAGAGACCGGATGACAGGATGGCGACTGTCGCCGCAAAACCGGGCGTCTTCTGGGCTGGAGGTGGCGATCCCCCGGGTTCGTATCTGAAGAGCCAGATATCACCCACCTCTTCCCAGACAATTTGGTCTCCCGATATGGCTGGACGGCCCTGACTGTGGTATCGGGAAGGGTATATGAGCATCTCCTCTCCCTCTGTGAGGTTGAGGAGGTGAATGTCATTATCAGGGATATCATTGCCACGAAATGCAGCATCTGTCCATACAATCCTGTCACCCGAGATAGAAGCCCCCATCTTCCATGAAGAGCCACCGGAGACCACCCTCTCAGTGTTACAAGTGAAGTTAGAGAGACGCAACTCTCCTGATGCGGAGTCAGTCCAGAGGACCTGATCCCTGTAGGGATATGATCCGGTTTGATCTCCAGGATCCCTTGTTAATGCCTTTTCCTCACCTGTTGTAATGTTATAGAGGTAGATGTCGGCATTCCCGTTGCGCATATCTGTCCAGACAACCCAATCCCCCCAGATCCAAGGGCTCCGCTGGTCAGATGGTGCCGTGCAGATAGCAGTCTCCTCCTCTGTGAGGATGTTGTAAAGATAGATATCCCTGCTGCTGTAACCTTCCTTATGTCTGTAATCCTGCCATACAACATAATCACCAGATATCACAGGGATTTCAGGTCTGGCAGTTTCTGAGGATATTAAACTAAGTTCTCTGGTGGAGATTGTGTAGAGATACACAGCCTGATTACTGCTCTGTGAACCAGCGTTGCGTCCGTCTGTCCAGACGATGTGATCACCTTGAGATCCGCGGGGACTGCCGCCGGCCATCGTCATGCACAGGGATCTCTGTCTTCCCACCTGTTGTGATATTATAGACCACTATTGCGGGGTTCTCATCACTGACATGATTCCAGACGATGTAATCCCCATCAATTGCCGGTTTTTCCTGAGTGTCAAGATCATCTGTGAGGCGGAGAATTGTGCCCGGTGCCGTATCAAAGGATTGCCCGTCACCGGCTACAATAGCGGTACAGGCAAGGACTATCAGAATCAGAACGATCTCAGCCCCTTCAGAGCTCCTGCATGCACACTGTACAACACACTGCCTTTCATAATGTCATGTATAATTTTCAGGCACAAAAAAATATCTCAGGATATAAATCTCCGGCAGGTTTATTCACACAGTCACAAATTCTCACTGACGGAAATGGCATGGCAATCAGACTCAAAGATCACAAAATCCATAAATTTATTTTGTTCTTTTTGCCAGGGGTGCGAAATCTGAACTCAATTTAATATTTCCACGGATTTTAGATAAGATACAGATAATCATAAAAAAAGTGTTAAAAACAGGTGTGGCCTGTTAACAGAACAATAAATGGTACCTGCTATCTCCTCATTCAGTTGTATCCTTTATTCTCCAGGAATCTTTTTTCAGGTAAAATATTATCTGTGGAATTATAATGCAGCCTGCAAGTCCTCCTGCCATAAGTGCGACATACCTGTACACATCTGATATATGAAGCTCTGAAGGTGGAAGCATAGTTACTGCCATAATAAATAACATTGTAATAAATCCAAGACCTGCAACAATTACAATGCCTGCAATACCTCCGGGTATTTTGAATTCACGCTTTATATCCGGTCTTTTAATCCGGAGCTTTATTGCGCTCATATACATTATTAAATACATTGTTCCATAGGCAAGCGTCATCAGGGCAAGAATATCCCAATATGCTTTATTTATACCTGGAATTACAGCAAAAAGAAATGAAAAACATGATACAAGTATTGCCTGTAAAATGAGCAGATTAACAGGTACTCCATAATCATTGGTTTTTTGAAGCACAGGAGGAAGATTTCCATTATGTGCACTTACCAAAAGACCTGTTGAAGGCCCTAAAATCCATGTGCTGACCTGCCCGATACCCCCCATTGCAATTAATACAGCAACAATCGGAATAAGGAAATAAAGCCCGTAAATCACAAAAAGATCACCCAATGGGGCTGTTGCGTGAACAGTTTGCTGTAGACAATAACCCAATAAAATTCATTCGTGCAACAGCCCCATCAGTTCAAAAAAAACGTTTGCCACTATATTTTCAAATGATTCTGGCCAACGATTGATTACCAACCTCTTTCTAAGTACACTCAATATCATACGAACTGAATAAAAAGTATTATTAATTGATCCAGATAGATCATTGGTACAGTATAGTTAATACTAAACTTCAGGAAGATATTATAATGGATGAAACTAATCGATTAAAAGTGTTATTCTGGACACTTCTGGCATTAAGTATCATAATAGTGCCGGTTGCTGCGGATGAAACGGTAGTCAGGGAAATCCCGACATCTGTTCTTCAGGGAAACGGATTCAACGTGAAACTTGTAATAAATGACATTGAAGTGGGGGCCGTCATGGAGACTATACCTCAGGAATGCACATATTTAAGTTGCACATGCCCTGAAGACAGAATTAAAATTTCAGGGAATAACTTAATAATTTCCTTAATAGAGACAGAAGAGATCACATACACTCTTCGGGCTGATAAAACGGGATTATACAGTTTTACAGGAATCTGGGATAACACCCTTGACGAGATCAACGGGACAATTAACGAATCAAAAATCAGAA
>DAOVRB010000174.1 GCA_030628325.1 Methanomicrobiaceae archaeon
AGTGTAAAAGTATGTGTTACTTCAAGTGCAAGTGCTGCAGGAAGAATATCCTGAGAACTCCCTTTAGAAATAGCATCGGCTCCCAGGAGCACAACTGCAGGTCTCAGGCGTTTCCCTCCGGCCAGGAGCAGGTGCCGGCTCGCTTTATTTAATTCACCTGTTGTATTTCCAAAAAAGTGGTTAAGAGCCATATCAATCTCTTCACCAGCCACATCCAGATATTCATTTAAATCCATAACAGATCCCTTCTATAAATTAATTAATGGTGATTCTCTGCCCGTTCCGGAGAATATGCACATCATTGTTCAGTGTATAACCACAGCTTTCTGAAAATTTGACATAAGCACCTGTCATGTCAATATCACCGTGAGACGGGATAATATGCTGCGGGTTTAAGAGATGCACTATTTCATAATGATCCTCGCGCTGTGCGTGGCCACTTACGTGGAGATTATCAAAGATACGTGCCCCTGTCATCTTCAGTAATGTTTCCTGATTGTGCCTCTGCCCGTAATTCATCGGGTTCGGGATTATCTTTGCACTATACATGATTTTATCACCTTTTTCAAGTTTATACGGGGTGGTTCCTGCTGCAAGGCGTGTAAGGATTGCACCGGGTTCACCCTGATGACCCGTGACAATAGGTAAGTATTTCTCTTTCCCGTCTTTCATCATCCTCTTAAAGGTCCGGTCCACAGTACGCCTGTTGCCAAACATACTGACAGTTTCAGGAAATGCTACAAGTTTCAGCTGTTCAGCAGTAGATGCATATCGTTCCATTGACCTACCAAGAAGAACAGGTTTTCTTCCAATTTCGTGGGCACATTCAGCGATTGTCTTCACCCTTGCAATATGCGATGCAAATGTACTGATGATCATCGCATTATTGTCATCCTCATAACTGGATACAACATCCCGCACCAGTTTACGGGCTACCTGCTCACTTGGACAGCGACCGGGTATTGAAACATTGGTACTTTCTATAATCAGAGCCAGTACCCCTTCTTTGCCGATTTCACGCATCCTGGCAAAATCGGGCGGTTCACCCATAACAGATGTTCTGTCAAGCTTGAAATCATTCGCATATATAACTGCGCCACGGGGAGTGTGCAGCACTGCCATTACCGTATCAATGATACTGTGCTGGACATTTACAAACTCAAGTGTAATGTTAGGTGAAATTGTGTATTTCTGACCTGCACGGAGTGTAAATATCTTGTTATTGACACCAAACTTCTGTTCACCGGCAATCTGCTGGCGTATCAGTTCAGAAGTATATGGCGTTCCAAGAATTGGTGCATTATACCTGTGGGCAAGTTTTGGGATTGCACCTATGTGATCCAGATGACCATGAGTACATACAATCGCTTTTACACTGCCTTCCACAGTGTTCATAATCGTATCGTCAGGTATTGCTTTCATCTCGATTAGATCAAGAGAGTGCATATTCTCTACTTCTGCATCCTCATGGATCATTATCTGGTCGAGACGAAGTCCCATATCAAATATTACTATTTCCTTTCCGCAGCGGACTGCAGTCATATTTCTTCCGACTTCACCGTATCCGCCAACGGCTATTATTTCAACATCCATAATTTATTCCTCTTTTATTATCATCTGACGGGTTTTTCCGGTAATATACACCCGTACTTTTTTCAGGTCTTTGATAGTTCCGGAACCTGTGAGATACATCGCCACAGACAATTCTTTCTGTATTGACTGCACTTTTTCAAAGAGACTTTTTTCACTCTTCATCGCAGGTTTCAGGAACGGCAACGCCATTCCACAGAGATCTGCACCCAGAGCAACAGCCTTTGCAACGTCTGTTCCAAAACGAACTCCTCCGGTTGCAATAACCGGACCACCATTTTTCACAACTTCAGTTAAAGAGACAACCGTAGGTATCCCCCAGTCTGAAAAGTGCCTGCCAAGCGCAGCAAGTGATTCGTCCCCTGCCCGTGCACATTCAACCGCAGCCCATGACGTCCCGCCGAGTCCGCCGATATCAATTGCACTGACACCGGCACCCCACAATTGTTCTGCCGTTTCTGAAGAGAAACCACATCCGGTCTCTTTTACAATAACCGGATATCTGGTATCAGAACACAATTCACGAATTGCGTTCAGACAACCTGTCGAATCATGATCCCCTTCCGGCTGTATTGCTTCCTGAAGCGGGTTTAAGTGTATACATAAAGCCTGGGCATCAATCATTTCCACAGCTCTGTCAGCCCACTCAATACCATGTTCTCTGAGCTGAATTGCACCTAAATTTCCACAAATAAATGCCTTTGGTGCCTCTTCGCGGACTACAGTAAAACTATCTTCAAGTTCCGGATTTTCCAGTGCAGCACGCTGTGATCCCACACCCAGACCCAGTCCAAAATGTTCAGCTGCACGGGCCAGCCGCATATTAACTTCATGAGTGTCGGGATGACCGCCAGTCATTGCAGCTATAAAAACAGGTGAAGAAAGCCTGTGCCCCAGAAAACGAACACTGGTATCTATAAAAGACAGGTTACACTCAGGAAGAGCATTATGTACCAGCCTTACATCCTCAAAACCGGCATCCCCTGCTTCAACTCTTTTTTCACAGCAGATAAGAAGATGATCCCGTTTTCTTGAGGACGTTTTTGTTTTATTGTCTATACCTATTCCCCCCTTTTTGGAATTGCGCATGACGCCTCAGTGTCAGGCGCTGTTTGATGAAAACGTGTATGACTCACGTTTGCACGTTTTCATACTAAGCATAACCCTCCTGAAATCCATACCATAAGGCAGGAGAAGGGTATACTCCTCAGGTTATTTTGTGACTACAGTACCACCATGGTCGCGCCCGTCCAGAAAATCCCCTATACGGGATACATGGAAAATATTTGATTCTACTTCATTCTCTGCCAGAATAAGAAGCTCACCAATCTTCCCCTTCATACCACCGGTAACATCAGTATTATCGGATCCCCTGATTTCCAGATTATTTATGGAGCCGGTGTTTATTCTGGAAACTACCTGACCGTTATCAAGTAAGCCTGCGACATCAGTTGCAAGACCTATTCTGTCCACATGAATCATTTCCGGTAGAGTGCTAACCAGTTGGTCACCCGAAACAATACATGCTCCGCGTGACAGATCCATTACAACATCACCATGAAGTACCGGAACAACCTTATGTTCTGTCAGCAATTTGATGGGGCCACATTCTATTGATATTAGACGTCCGTTGTTCGCTATACATGAACCAAGTGGGTGAATGGCAACAGCCTCAACACCTCTGGCACGAAGCGCGTTTACCACTGCATCATTGAGACCTGAAACGGCCTCGTGAGTGATAAAGATACCTGATATATTATTTGTATCTAACCCCTTATCAAGATGATGCTCTTTTGCTTCCGGGTGTCCGCATGAACCGGCACCATGGATTATAATAATTTTTTTGTCTGCCTGTTTTTTTGCAATCTCAGATGCTATCCAGTCCAGCCTCTCATAATCAACAGAACAATTACCTGATTTATCAGTGATTACACTACCGCCTAATTTTAGAATTACTGTTTCTACCATAGTCACGCTCTTTCCTTGCGCCATCTGTATCAATCATAGTTATAATAGCTTTACCACCACAGGCCTCTATTGCACTGGCAACCTTGTTTTTTGAACGTTTCGGGCAAAGTGCAATCATACTTCCTCCACCACCCGCACCAGTCATTTTTGCACCATAAGCACCTGCAGCCCTCGCCTCCGATACAAGCCGCGTTAGCATAGGATGACCAACACCCAAGGCTTCCAGCAGGGCATGATTAATATCCATATATCTACCCAGTACTTTCATATCATCGAATTTATGCATTGAACGGATAGTAACTGCTTCAATTGCATCAAGAATCGGATCAACAACAAGTGGTTCCTGTTTTTTAAATTCACCAACCATCTCCACAAGTTTTGCTGTCTTGTGAGACACAAGAGTATTTCCGATAACCAGCTGGAA
>DAOVRB010000123.1 GCA_030628325.1 Methanomicrobiaceae archaeon
ACAATTGAGAACGGGTCTGCAACTCCGGCAACTGCCAGTCTCCATGCAATCGCAATAATTGCTATTGCAAGAGGGAATTCATATGCCATCATCGTGACCATCTCACGCTGTGAACCAATGGTCGCGTAAGGTGAACTGGAAGCAAAACCGCCCACTACCATTGCAAGCGAAGGAACTGTCAGCAGGTACATGATGAGAATTATATCTCCGTATCCTCCGAACAGCGGAAGTACAAAACTTCCAATCGGAAGATAAAGAAGTATGGTTATTGCAGAAGCCACTGCAACAACGGGAGCCGCATTAAAGAGCCAGGGAATTGCATTGTCAGGGACTGGACTGTCTTTGCAGAACAGTTTCATGACATCAAGAAAAGGCTGATGTATCGGCGGTCCGATTCGCGCCTGCATACGGGCATGAACGATTCTGTCAATTCCAAAAAGGATCAGACCCAGAATTACACCATAGGCGGCCATGAAGAGAGTCCCCACCACAGCGATCCCAATCTCAGATACGAGTGTCATTGCATCAGCCTCCTTGTTTTCTCAACAGAAAGACGGTGCAGTTCCTCTTTTGTCAGCACATCCCTCTTACCATTCCTCACTACAGCCACCCGGTCAGTACAGGACATACACGGGTCAATTGATGCCACAATAATCGGAAGATCAGCAAGCTGTTCTCCGGTCACCATCTTTAACCATGCAAGCTGGTTGCTGTATGTGGATGCCTTTACCTTCCAGGCCTCGGGTTCGGGTTTGCCATTCATGCGTACATAGTGGAAACATTCACCGCGTGGAGCCTCGACACTTGCGGATGCCTCTCCAACCGCTTTCTTACAGGCTGCAAGAATCTTTGGGTATTTCTTCTCCCAGAGAACTTCCCCGACAGGCATCTGGTCCAGACACTGACGGATAATCCCGACAGACTGGACTACCTCAAACAACCGAACCACAATACGATCATAGACATCGCCATTAATCCCTCCCCCATAGACATCAGGGAGAACTGCAGTAACATCTATGTCACCATACGCGGCATATGGTGCATCCTGCCTGACATCCATATTAACACCGGATGCACGGGTGGTCGGCCCCACACAACAGAGTTGTAGTGCATCATCATATGAAAGTACACCACAGTCCTTGCTTCTTAAGCTGATTGTCTTGTCTTCGAGGAAGAGTTTTAGCATCTTTCCTACAAGATCTTCGTAATATTTCAAAGACTTCTCAATACGCGGGAACTGGTCTTCTGTAAAGTCACGCCTGACACCACCTACCTGGATAATGGCATAATTTACGCGGTTACCTGTCAGATATTCAATAACATCCATTGACTCTTCACGGATACGCCAGCAGAGGTGAAACAGTGTATCAAACCCGAGTTCGTGTGCCGCAACACCCGCCCAGAGCAGGTGAGACTGGATACGTTCATACTCTGCTATGATGGTTCTTACATAGTGTCCACGTTCAGGCACCTCAATTTCTGCAATCTGTTCAACACAGCGTGCAAAAGTCAGTGTGTGTGAAACACCGCAGATACCGCAAATCCTGTCAGTAAGGTGGACAATCTGAACAGGGTTTCGCCTCATTCCCATCCACTCAATCGCACGGTGCGCCTGACCCGGAGCAAAGTCGGCCTCCTCCACCACTTCTCCGTTCATCTTAAAATTGAAGAGACAGGGTTCCTTAAGTGCAGGGTGGATCGGACCAATAGGGACATTATAACTTGCTTTCTTTTTTCCATCCTCACTCATCATTCTTCACCTCCGGTTTTTCCTCAGCCACAGGTTCGGGCACGACATTCTCCCCGGCAGGAGTCTTCTCTTTTGCAGGTGTTTCCTTCTTTACAGGTTTCTTCTTCTCCTTCGGTTTCACCACAGGAACCGGCCGATCTGTCGGTCTCCCTACCTTATAAAGTTCTTTTACCATATCAGGAGTAATACCACTCTCATCCTTTCTCCAGGGGTACACACCCTCAGGGAAATCAGCAGGCAGGAACAGTCTTCTCCCGTCAGGAATGTTTACAACCTCTACCCCAAGCATCTCCTGTTTCTCCCTCTCGCCATATGCGGCACCGGGAATGATATCAGAAATTGTTGGGATTGTCAGGTCATCCTTTGGAACGGGAACTACTAATGCAAGTTTTATCTCACTGTTCTTCATACCGAAAAATATCGACATCTGATATAGCAGGTCAATATGATCTCCACAATCAACACCTGAAATAACACTCAGGTGTGGGAAATCAAGTGAGGCAATATGACGGATAGCATCCTTTAAAAGACTGCGATCCAGATAGACCCAGATAGAATATGTCTTCGTTTTTTTGCTCCCCTCTGCCCATTCCTTTATTGTCAGTTTGCTGATTCCGTCACCAAATTTCTGAGTGAGCGTATCAGCGACCTGCTGTGGAGAAATTACATTTTTTGTCATTATTGCTCACTCTCCAGGCGTTCCAGTTTTGCAATCGCCTGTACTACACCATAAATTACGCCTTCAGGCCTTGGGGGGCATCCCGGCACATACACATCAACCGGTATGACCTCATCTACAGGCCCGTCAAGGTTATAGGAATCATAAAATACCCCTCCTGAACTGCCACATGAACCAACCACCATAACAACTTTCGGGTCTGCCATCTGTTCATACACCCTTTTCAGACGGGGTGCCATCTTATGTGTAACAGGCCCGGTTACAACAAGAACATCAGCATGTTTTGGTGACCCAACCAGTTTCACACCAAAACGTTCCGGGTCATACCTTGGAGTCAGGGTAGCGACAACTTCAATATCACAACCGTTGCATGAACCCGAGTTAAAGTGAAATGCCCATAACGACCTGGAAAATGCCTTTGATAATTTCATTAGAGTACCACCACCATTACAAGAACAAAAGCCATTGTTCCAAGGAACCAGAGCAGATAGTCAGTTAATATACCTGTGTGAAGAGGCACTACCCTTGAGTAATAGCAGGAAAGAGCCTCTGTGAAACCCCAGTAGAGATTTCCTGCCCTGATATGCACTTCTTCATTGGACGGGGCAGCGTTTCCGGAAAGATAGGGAGTGCCCTGCTGGGTTCCTTTATTGTACCCTTTTTCACCCCGTGCCCATATGGCATACACAATCAGCATTGCCACTACAAATGCAATCAGCCAGATTAATGGGTTCCAGAACCCCATTCCGGTTGACAGCGTTTCAATAAATGCCATTTTCAGGTCCCTCCCAGTACTGAGGCAATATATCCACTCTGATTAACGAGGGCCTCTGCAGCCGGGGTAATCAGAATATCCACTATCTGCTGAGGGAAGAGACCAAAGACAATTACAAACAATGTCAGAATACCCATTCCAATCATCATTGATGCAGGCACTTCTTTTGCATCCTTATATTCGGACTGTTCCGGCCCCATAAATACAGAGTGAAAGACCTTGACAAAAGATGCAAGTGTCAGGATGGAGACAACCATCGCGATAATTGAGAGCAGTGGACAGAACATGAACACTGACTCGTAAATCATCAGTTTTGAGGCAAATCCGTTAAATGGCGGGATACCTGCAATTGCCAGTGCACCGATAATGAAA
Source organism: Methanomicrobiaceae archaeon (assembly GCA_030628325.1). Lineage (GTDB taxonomy): Archaea > Halobacteriota > Methanomicrobia > Methanomicrobiales > Methanomicrobiaceae > DAOVRB01. The sequence goes on from DAOVRB010000123.1 coordinate 3,577, forward strand.
AAGACCATCGTCCACTTCATTGAGTGTCCCAGCCCCCCCATTTTATTGAGGTTTCTGGTTCCTGTGCGGTAGAATATCGCACCTGCCGTCAGAAAGAGAAGACCCTTGTACATCGCGTGGTTGATTATATGGAAGATACCTCCTTCCATCGCCGTCATACCAAACGATTTCATAAGAACAGGGTCACCAAGCACTGCAAGGCAGACACCTACACCAAGAAGCATATATCCTGTCTGTGATACCGCGTGATATGCCATCAGTCTTTTGATATCCTTCTGCGGGATTGCCATTGACACGCCGACAAACATCGACAGTACTCCTAAAATTATGACAATCCAGCCAATTGTATAGTAATTCAGTGTAACGCCATACAAAGTGAACAGAATCCGAAAGACACCATACAGACTTGCCTGGCTTGCCACCACAAGGATTGCAGTAATGGACGAAGGTGCCATAGAGTAGGCATCAGGTGTCCAGAAGTGCATAGGCACTGCACCTGCTTTCATTGCGAGGGCAACAAGCATCATGACAAGTGCTACTTTGTCGAGCAGTGTAAACTGCATCTGGCTTGCGATATACGCGATGTTTAACGAGTCATACTGTCCGTAAAGAAGTGCTATTGCAAAGAGGACAAGAAGTCCGCCAAGTGTTGAGAGAACTCCGTACTTCAGACCCGCTTCAACGGCAACCCCTTTGTCAACCCTGTATGCAATAAGTGCCGCTCCTGCGAGGGAGTTGATTTCTAAGAACACAAAGAAGTTGAAGAGATCACCGGTGCATACCATCCCGAGTATACCCACCATCAGGAGAAGGAGAAGTGCATAATAACCATCCTTACCTGTATTCTTCTTAATACTGGATAGGGAGAAGAGTATTACAGCAAACCCAACAATGGACGCAGATAGTGCCATAAACGCACTCATCGCATCAACTGTAAAGATTATGCGTATAGGAATACCTCCGGAATCCACAGGAACTGCAAGCGAAGATGCGGCCGCACCAAACGTGTAGACCATTGTGTCAACGGTATATACCTGTATAGCCAGAATTACCGCGATAACAAGGGTCAAAAACATCATGAGGACTGCCCATCCATCCCTTACCCTGCCACTAAAACGACCAATAAGCGGCGTTAGAAACGCACCGAGCATCGGCACTGCAAGGAGAAAAGCCGGAGCATTCTGTGTTATTATATCCCCAATCATTCCTTAAGCCTCCTGACATCATTTACATCAGCTGAACCGTATTTTTTGTA
>DAOVRB010000227.1 GCA_030628325.1 Methanomicrobiaceae archaeon
GTTGTCGTCTTAAATCCCATGAGCAGGAGGGTGCTCTCAGGAGAAGAAAGCGTCTGTCTCACAACACCTGCTGTGACTGTTAAGACAAAACGTGATGTAACTGCCAGTTCAGGTGCAGGGCTGCTTGCAAAGTTAAATAATGTCAGAAAAGAGCTGGCAGACGCAAAAAACGTCCCGCCCTATGTCATCTTCCCCATGTCCACTCTCCGGGAGATGGCAGACAAAAGGCCGGAGACCCCTTCTGCCCTCCTGAAAATAAAGGGTGTGGGAGAGGTAAAACTAAAAAAGTTCGGGGTTCTCTTTCTCTCTGAGATTGCCCGGTACAACAGCAGAGGGCAGGATAAGAAACCAGCAGTTTTGGCAGGGAAACAAAATTCCAGGACCACTACTGTTGAAAAAACCCGCGAACTCTATCTGGAAGGTCTGACAATCAAAGAGATTGCAGATAAGCGTGACCTAACCGAAGAGACCGTCGGATCGCATATTGAAACGCTCATCCTCTCAGGTGAGGACATCAGAATCGATGACATTGTGAGCCCTGTAAAAAAGGAGGCAGTTATAAAAGCTATATCCACATTTGGCCCGGATAGCTTAAAAATGTTAAAAGAGCACTTAGGCGAGAGGTACACATACAACGAGATCAGACTGGTCCGGGCATACTGGCAAAAACATCCATAACGTCCTGATCTTAAATCTCCGGGCTTTAACCCTTAACCTTCTCAGTGTCAGGCAGAGTTGGTCTGCAAAAAAACATGGATGACTCGCGTTCTGTCATGCACTGTCTGATGAAGGTGGCATTCCTTCACTCCAATCCACAGAAACAACCCGGTCCCTTCTCAGATTAGAGAATCTCGTACACTGTTGTCCGTTGTCTGAGTTCCCTGTCAATGTTTCCTGTAATGCGTTTCATCTCTATGGGATTGAGATAGTCAGATTCCTCTCCGCCTGCATCAGTGGAGACGTCATCACAGAACATGGTGCCGCCGAGATCATTTCCTCCTGCAAGAAGACCAAGTTGTGCCATCTTGTTCCCCACTTTACCCCATGAAATCTGTATATTATCGATATTGTCAAGGAAGAGGCGTGAAACCGCAAACATGAGAATGTCCTCTATGCCTGTTGGACCGCCCTGCACTTTTCCTGTTGTATACAGTTTTGTATTCTGGCACAGGTATGAGAGAGGCACAAGTTCGGTAAAACCACCAGTCTCATCCTGTATGTCACGGAGTATTTTTAAGTGTGTAATCCGGTCTCTTTCATCGTCAACTGAACCGTACATGATGGTAGAAGTGGATTTCAGGCCAAGATTGTGTGCTTCTTTGATAATCCTCACCCATTCTGCTGTATTGATCTTTTTTGGGCAGATTGCAGTCCGCACGTTGTCAACCAGTATCTCGGCAGCAGTGCCCTGCAATGTTCCGAGACCTGCCTCAATAAATGTTTCAAGTGTCTCCTTTGTTGACATGCCGCTTTGTTTTGCTGCATATGCCACCTCCTCCGGACTTGCAGTGTGAATATCCGCCTCAGGGATCACCTCATGCACCCACGCGATCATATCAGCATAGTATTGTACAGTAAAATCCGGGTGTACACCTGAAAGCGGACAGACTTCAGTGACCTGCCTCTCTTTTGCAAGAGCTGCCATCTCCTGGATATGTTTTTTTCCGTGAATGTATGTACCCTCAGACCCTGTCGGTCTCCCAAACCCACAGAATCCGCAGAGGTTCTTACAGATATTTGTGATGTGAAGGTTCTGGTTTCTGACATAAGTGACTATATTACCCACTTTTTCCTCTCTTAAACGGTCTGCCGCAGAAGTAACCTCCCATACATCCCGGCCTTTCACTTTCATGAGTAATAGTGCTTCTTCCTCTGTCAGTCTGTGTCCGCCCAGTACATCATCAAGTAGTTCCTGCATAATTCTCATTCACCAGTTCTGTTTTTCGTATTATTTTTTCGTATCTTTGTTTTTGTTGCGTTTTCTCAGAATGTACTCGTGAGCAAACATCAGGAGCACTACAATCACTGCAAACTCAATAATATGTAAGGGGAAATACCCGACAAACGGGATGGAAAAGAGAGCCTTTCCTACAATCCATTCCTTTTTGACCGGTTCAATCTGACCAATGTTATTGAAACCCGTCCGCTGGTCAATGACCGGATTATTGTCACCTTTTGTGATATAGCCTGCGTGCGGGCTGCCGTCGTACCACACTAAGGCCCTGTGGATAATCGGGTGAACTGAACTTTCACCATTCGGCCGGTAGATGATCACATCACCATACGGCATATTCCCCTGCATGTCAGGGTGCGTGCCAAAAGGTGCATAACTGATATTCTGCCCCTCTGCCCAGGTGGTAAGTTCACCGAACCTGTCCTGGGCCACGACAAAGACAAGATCGTTTTCGTTCATATTGGGGATCATACTTCCGGATTCAATCGCCACAACAGCAGGCCATGTCCCGGAAATGAGGAAAAGAGCAAGTGCAATCCCGCTCACAACAGCCATTACCCACAGTATATCTCTTCCAAAACAGATGGCTGGTTCTTCACTATTCATGAACTGCTTAATGACAGAGTCGTCACCCCTCTCTTTTCCTGAGCCCTTCATTGTATCTGGTAATTTGTCACTCCTATTACTTTAATATCTAACTTTTTGTGGGAATCAGGCAGCCTTTTAGAATCATTCTGAGAACGCAACCAATAAACACTATACTAAGAATGCCAATTTTATAATCAATGTTAGGGGAGACGGAAATTGTGGAGAGGTTCCTCAGGACAAACCTTCAGGTGCATCCTGATGTGGTCCGTTATCTGAGAGAATCGGACAACCCGTCCTCCCTGTTTGATGAAATTCTTACACACGTCCCGCCTGATGCACTGGTAGTTCTCCCGCAGCATATCCCCGACTGGAAACCGGAGACAGACGGGATGAGGTTTCTTGCAGACCCGCACCTTGATGTGATATACGGAAAGGCCGTAATGGCAAAGGGCGGGGGGGATTTCAGAGATTTCATCTATTTCTTCAAAAACCGTTACGAAAAACTTGCAGGTATGCTCAAAAGCAGAGGTGAGTCCATCCCCATATCAGCACTCACCCAGACAACACGTTACCGGCAGGTAGACTGCACAATTACCGGTATGGTTGTGGAAGTCAGGAACACTGGAAAAGGACACAGGATGGCCCTTCTTGAGGATCCTACTGATACCATTAATGTATTATTCAACAACAAACGTGACGTATTTGAAGATGCAGAGAAACTCATTCCTGATGAGGTTATCCAGGTAAAAGGACAACTCTCAAACGACGGCAACCTTTTCTTTGCATCTACACTCCACCGCCCGGATATCCCGATGAACCA
>DAOVRB010000127.1 GCA_030628325.1 Methanomicrobiaceae archaeon
TAATTGCCGGCAGCATTCTATATATCCGTGGACTTCCGGAAGTTAGTGCTGACAGGAACCTGTTTTCCATTTCAGCCATCATATCATCAAATTCATTCCATGGGGTATAATTCTGGAATCTTCGTAACCTTCGCATATTTAGCCCTCCAATATCTAAAGACCGGACCAGTTTTACCCACCCGACCTAACCCTCAATTATGTAAGATCATATATAATGTTTTCTGTGATTGTGCCAGGATCTTTAGAGTCTGTCAAATCAGTTCTGAATGGATTTGACAGACTCTCCATTATACCCGACCACCCGAAATAATAATAATAATTTATCAGTAACAAAACCAGATATTATAATAATGAAAAGTAAAGGGTCACAAAAAAATAAGGGAGACTGGACGAAGAAATTCTCACAATTCTTCATCGTCTTCATCCTTGCTGCCTGTGTTCTGGGTTTTACACTCAACATGGCATTTTTCACAGGAATTAAGAGTGCACAGCCAGGTTCATTGGTTACAATAGATTATACAATATATACACCAGATGACATACCTGTTCTGACATCTGACCAGAATATTCTACAGGCTGCCTACCAGAAGGGAATTCCTGTTGTCCTGACACGGCCAATGTCCATTGAAGTTGGAAGTCAACAGGAAAACAGCATAACAGATATTGAGGGATATGATTATCAGGGTGGAACAGTACACTTTGCGCTCTTTTCAAGTGAACTTGATAGAATCAGTGACAGCCTGAATGGGGTTCGCAACAATGATATAATATCAGTAGAGTTTACTGATAACCTTGTAATGACAAGATCTATTGAAGATTTTGAAAAATCCGGGTTTAATGTAACGGCCATCCCTGTTGGATCACTGATCAGTCTTGGATTCACTGAAACCACCTATATACCTGTAGGCAACATTACACCTGTAATCCCAATCAGATGGGTAAAAGTCATAGATAAGACTGATGACAATATTACAGTGAGATATAACTATGGTTCAGCAGATATCACAGTCAGGGAAATTCACTGAAAAAACAGGCAACAAGTCTACAAACTTCAGTCACAGAGAGTTTAGCCTGTCCAGTCAACAGATCTACATATAAAAATAACCCAATTTTAAGGATACAACAAAATTTCTATTTTTGAGTATTTCTGGGGGAGTATAATGGGACTAATTCAGTTGGTCATAGTACTGTCCTGCCAGATCAGCACTGGCTGGACAGGCTCCTTGATGGCAGGTCCAGTCTAAAATCGAACTTCCAGGAATGTTTGGTTTTCTCCTTATAGTGCCAAACGTTTATTTTTTAAATTTAACGATGGTAAACGAAAGTTTTCAAAAAAAAACTTTCGTTTACCATTAGTTCAAAAAGAAACGTTCGCCACTATAATCGCCAGACATAAGAATTAATGACTCCTTAATTTATGTACCTATGATAATTCCACTTGTAATTTCATCTATCGTGATAGGAATCACTCTTGGATATGCTTCATTACTTGATATCAGGGAGCGGCGGGTACCCTTTAGAACATGGTACCCTATGCTTGCCATCTCAGTACCCATGGCACTCTGGACATATGTCCTTCTTCTCACAGCAGACCTTAGATTTGCATTTGGTTACATCCTTCTTGTGCTGATGTTCACCTGTTTGTTTTACACGTCTTCTGCATACCTCCATCTGTTTGGGGGGGCGGATGCGTGGGCGTTGATATTTATTACCGTATGTGTACCTGTTTTTCCCATACAGCCTGTCTTCGGTTATCCGATTCTTGATTTTTTTCCGTTTACAGTCCTTATTAATGCGGTTATTTTGAATCTCATTACGCCTCTGGCCATTTTTGTCATGAATGTCATGAAAGGAAACCGGGGTCCGCTGCGATATATGCTGATTGGTTTTCCTGTGGATGGCAGAAAGATAGAGGAATATTTTGGCTTTGTAATGGAAGAGTTACATGAAGTGGACGGGAAAATTGAAAGGCGTTTCATTGGTTTTGGAGAATCTATAAAAAGAATGATCTCCGGCAAAAGAAGAATGTATACCCAGGATTTGAAGAAATATCCTGAGGAGTATGCTGAAGAATTATCATTATACAGGAGAACAGGTGAGGTCTGGATCTCATATGGCGTTCCCTTTATGATCCCTATTACGGCTGGTTTTGTTACAGCTATTTTCGTGGGAGATTTATTCTATATAATGATTGAGATGATTTGTGGTTGATAGTGATTGTTAGTGCTGAATAGTGATTATTTGTGGTGTGATATGAAACTGAATTATGATGCGAATGGTTTGATTCCTGTCATTGCGCAGGATGCGGAAACAAAGGAAATTCTTATGCTTGCATATGCAAACGAAGAAGCCGTAACACTAACCCGGAGTTCCGGTTATGCGCATTATTACTCCAGAAGCCGGCGCAAACTCTGGAAAAAAGGTGAGAAAAGCGGTCATACTCAGAAGATTGTCCGCATTCTTGTTGATTGCGATGAGGATACACTTGTGTATCTGGTAACTCCGAAAGGTGCTGCCTGCCATATGGGTTATCAGAATTGCTTTTATCGTACAATTGACGGTGAAATAGTTGTTGAAAAAATATTTGATCCCGATGAGGTATATGCTAATTAGGGATCAGTTACATTTAATTATATGGTGATTTTTTTATGATACTGGTACCAGATACAAGCGTCGTTATTGATAGACGCATCAGTACAATGATAAAAAAGGGTGAATATAGCGGAGCTACAATAATCATACCCGAAGCTGTCATTGCAGAACTTGAATCTCAGGCTAATCAGGGGAGGGAAATAGGTTTAAGCGGTTTGAGCGAACTTCAGGAACTCTCAAAGATGGACAGGGAAGGAATAATTGATCTTAAATATGTAGGGGCCAGGCCAACTCTTGATCAGGTAAGGCTGGCAAAGGGTGGTGAGATTGATGCGCTCATTCGTAATGTCGCTCTTGAATATGAAGATGTGCAGTTCATAACAAGTGATATTATTCAGGCTGAGGTTGCAAAGGCAAAAGGTCTGGATGTCCTGTACCTTAAGCCACAGATTGGTGAATTTTTGCCTCTGTATATTGATAATTTCTTTGATGAAACCACAAGCGCAGTATATCTTAAAGAGGGGGTACCTCCTGTTGCAAAGAAAGGAACATTTAATGAGATGCGTCTTGTTACACTCCGTGACGCACCTCTTTGTGAATCTGAGCTCAGACAAATGGCGCAGGAGATCATTGAAAGGGCAAAAAAGGATCCCGATGGTTTTATTGAACTTGAAAAACGGGGTATAACAGTAGTTCAGATAGGTTCACTACGAATTTCAATTGCAAAACGGCCATTTTCGGATGGGATGGAAATAACGGCGGTAAGGCCTGTTATTGACCTGAGTCTTGATGATTATAAACTGGCTGCTGTCATTAAAAAACGTCTTATGGGGGACAAACGTGGGCTTTTAATTGCAGGAGCACCCGGAACCGGGAAAACAACACTTGCCCAGAGTATAGCAATATTCCTTGCAGACCAAAATTTTCAGGTAAAAACGATGGAAGCACCGCGTGATCTGCAGGTGCCTGATCACATTACACAGTATACTTCACTTGAGGGGAGTATGGAGCAGACTGCTGAAGTTCTTCTGCTGATTCGCCCGGACTTTGTTATATTTGATGAAATCCGAAAGAGTGATCATTTCAGTATTTTTGCCGATATGCGTCTTGCCGGAGTTGGTATGGTGGGTACAATCCATGCAATCCATGTACATGATGCAATACAGCGTTTCCTTGAACGTGTTGGTTATGGACTTCTCCCGCAGGTGATTAATACAATAATTTTCATAGACTGCGGCGTAATCTCAAAAATATATGATCTTGGTTTTACAATTAAAGTGCCTGAGGGAATACCTGCTGAGATCTCTGCCAGACCTGTACTCATAGTCAAAAATAATTTGACTGGTGATGTGGAATTTGAAGCTTTCAGGTATGAAGGAGAGACAATAATCCTGCCTACTTCTCATGAAGTAGAATCTCCTGAGGAGGAACCGGTAGAAAGTGATGAAAAAATCTCATGGAAACTTGCGGAACATGAAATTCAGCGCGAAATTGGAAGATTTACTGATGGTTATGTTGATGTAATCATGCAGAGTGATAACAAGGCTGTTGTTTATATTGATGACAAAGATGTGCCGGCTGCAATTGGCAAAGGTGGCAAGAATGTCGCAGGGATTGTTAACAAGCTTAGTATTGGTATCGACATTCGTCCAAGAAGTGAATTTGTAACAGAAGTCAAGGAATCTGTGGTCTCTGAAGTTTCTGAAGTTTCTGATTTCGAACCTCTCTCAGATTCTAAATTAAAATCAGAATCCAAACTCAGGCCTGTTCGGTCTGAAACGGAGGGTGTAGAGATCCGGGTGGACAAAAAGAATCTCATAATTATCTCTCCTAAAGAGAGTGGAAAGATTGTTGATGTTTTCGGTGGTAAAGAGTATCTTTTTACTGCAACTGTAAATGAAAATGGCGAGATTCAGATGTCCAAGAACAGCGGTATTGCTGAGGAAATTATCCGTCGTTATAATGAAGGTGAGACAATCAGTCTGAGATCTGTATGAATGATCGTAATTACAGGTGAATAAATATATGAGTGTATCTGATATCCAGAAATATGAAGAAAAATATTGTGAAGAATGGAAGCATAGCTTTGAAGCAGATCCTGCCGGGAATGAAAAGTTTTACCTGAATGTAGCCTATCCTTACCCCAGTGGTGCAATGCACGTAGGACATGGCA
>DAOVRB010000305.1 GCA_030628325.1 Methanomicrobiaceae archaeon
TAGAATCCACAAGTGTTCCGTATACTATTAATTATAAAAACAGGCTTGAAAGTAATGGATACAGTGTTACGGTACTCAAATCAACTGATGCGACCGAAACCAACCTGGAACTGGCAGAGGGGTCAGGAGTACATAATTTTATAATTATCGATAAAACATACGGATTTAATGCAATCTCGGTTGCACCGTATGCGATCAAGAGCAGCTCATTCGTGCTATTTGCAGATAACGAAAACATTGACCGGATATATTCATTCTTAAAGACCGCAGGCACCGGGCAGCTCATGCTCTACGGGTACCTCGACCGCGAAGTCAAAGAGACACTTGAAGAGTTCGACCCCGAGGTGATCAATACCGGGAGCAGGTTTGATGACAACCTTGCAATTGTGGAGAAATATATGCAGATCGAACCTGTCAGGCAGGTGGTGCTGACCAACGGCGAGTTCCTTGAGGGGAGTATAATGTCAGGGAATGAACCGGTAATATTTATTGGCAAGAACGATGTACCGCCGCAGGTGATCGAATATGTGAAAGGCAGTGATATCTCGGTGGGCGTGGTCGTGGGCAATGAACTGGTAGGGTCGGCCAAGAGACTCAAGGATGCCACCGGCATTACCATATTCGTCAAATTCGCCCAGGGATATGCTGCCGGAGGAGCGGCAGGTGAAGTTACAGGGCTGGATGTATTTCCAATGCCAAAATATGATTTTGATCTTGATATTATTTCTGCAAATTATAATGCTGCAATGAAGAACCTGGAAGTAACGTATGAGAACAAAGCAGTGATCGACACGTATCTTCAATCTACCATCACGATATATGCCAACGAACGCCATGTTACCACTGTTGGAGATACCGGTCCGGCATTTGTCGAATCTGATGGTTCTGTTGCAATAGCATACTACCCGGTAGATCTGGATGAATATATATCGGGCTCACATAACCTGACTGCAGATATAACTACCCGGTTTGGAGAGGCTGCCAAATCGCTGGATCACGGCATAAGGATAAACATGGCCATTGGTATAGTTTCTGAAGCAGACACATCTGCGATAGAGATTAAAAAGGTGGTCTACAATACCAGAGCACACAAACTTAAGGTGCAGATACAAAATACAGCAGATATGCCGGTTTATGTAAAAACAAGAGTTGAACCGGTAATATACGGCGAGAAAAAGGTGCTCACCAAGGATGATCCTGAGTTGATCGATGTGGGTGAGACCAGGGATATAGTTTTTATTACCACCTTATCTGACACAAACCTGGAAGAGAACCCGGAGGTTTTTGTCCATATAAACTTCGGGGAACGACAATCTGTCATGATAAAAGTACTTGAAGGGTATTATCCTCTTGACATTGAAAGAAATTACATGATCTATGTCGCCGCCGGAATCAGTTTCATAATATTAGTCCTCATTCTCAGGAAAAAATTCAAAAAATCGGGATAGTCGGGAATATGGAATTTAAGTAATAAACAGCACGCAGATGCGGAACCACAAAAATAATATGCGGAGTTGGGCAGATGAACACCATCAATCTGGTTTGCAGGGCATTAATATTAATACTGTATGCATCAGTTAGTGCTGCCACTGCCCAGGTTCCGGCCACATTGGATAATTTTACAGTAAATGAAAGTTTGACCAACCTATCTGAACTATCAATGAATATTACTGAACCAGCAACAGCACATGTTGTGATTTCTACAAATGGAGACTTAACCCCAATTAATCCCAGCAATCTTCAAAATAATACAATCCAGCAAACCGATAAAAACAAGATATTAGACAATTCACTGAGCAATACAGAAAAACAAGCATCGAGCAACACTTATACAGATCAAGTAATTGTTGCCTACGACCCGATCACGAAAAAAGTAATTATTAAAAACCAAAACCCGGATTCTCCTATCCCGGATGATTTGAGGATATTAAATATTTCAAAGATCAAAGTTCTAAGTGGTAAAAATGTCAAGCACGTCATGACTGAAAACCAGGGTAACAAATTAACTGATCAGACCCTTTCAATGATCCAGTCTGAACTAGGTATTACTAATACCGCCCCATCCCGGATGGAAGTTGAATTCGAACTTGATGAAATTGAAACGCTCTTAAACAACAATTCCGTTGAGACGGTATTAAAAAGATATAATATCACAGAAAAAACATCATCGGCATCGATCATCCAGCATGAAACCGAAAATGCAGTTATTGTAAATCTTAACAACAAATCGGACGGCACCTGGTACAGGCTGACAGCAGAAGTGCCGCAGGACAGGGGAATTACAAGCATCACTGTAAGATATGATGATGGGTCAATCAGGCAGATATCCGACTGGACCAGAGATGGTATCACTGTCTGGTTTTATGACGACCCCGCGTCAGTCTATGAGATCACCACATTCAAATATGAAGGAACTGACACTAATGAGCAGATAATCAATTTTCCGGCAGGCGGCGGCTCAAACGGCAGTGTATTAATAGAAATTCCACGCAGTGCCAATATAGTTAATATGCGTTTTGATATTAATACTTCAGATACTCTAACAAATCTCAGATTGGATGTGGGTGCCAACGGAAATACTGAATGGGGGCCTGTAAATTTCAGTTCAGCAAACGGTACATTCACACTAAA
>DAOVRB010000310.1 GCA_030628325.1 Methanomicrobiaceae archaeon
ACTCTTTCGCATTTACCATCACATCGTTATGACAATTTCAATCACTCTGAGGAACATTAACAGTGAACTAACATGGATCATAAGCACATAAGGTGCACCTGATGCCCGTGTAATTTCTGCTTTTCCAACATAGAACGGTGCCATACCTTCACCCATTACGCCAAGAACCAGAAACGCTTTTGCAATTAATGGCACTGCAATTGCAGTGCCTGCAAGTTCCCAGATACTCAGGGTCCCTGTTGTAGCCAGAATAATGGCTGCTCCACCAAACAGAGGTAATGTCGCCACCATTGCAACAATACCATACTGGAACGCATTGTTCAGCACATGATTGCTCCTCGATGACGCAACAATACCAATGTTTGTGATCCCGACCATTGAAGTAAACAATACAAAATTAAATACATCACCACTTACCACACCACCCATGGTTGCCAGACCACATGCGATTGCCATAAAACGCTGGAAACGCAGGGCATTAAATTCAATCTCTTTTGTATAGTATGCATCCCCGCCAAAGGCAATATCTGTCTGCCGTTCCGGAAGACTGATAATAACAAGTATGGTGAATATCAGAGCAAAAAGAAAGAGTACAGTGGTATACATACTGAAGTAATCTACAATATCTCCAAACTCCAGTATGAATAGTTGTGGTCCTTCTATAGGCAGATTAAACATCCGAATCACCCCTCATGGTACCGATCAATGACATTTTTCCCATAACTTTCAGGAGTATGGCACCTCCGGCTATCATGACTCCAAAGAACCAGTATTGTGGAATCAGCATAAAGATGAAGAACGCGGCAATCCACATGACCCATGCGTACCCGCTCGCTGTTTCAATAATTTCAAAGCGTTCGTCATGCCCTTTGCACATGAAGTAGAATATCACACCGAGACCTGCCAGTGCGCCACCGGTAAATCCACTGAGAACAATGCCATACATGACCAGAATCAGTGACATAATTGCAGGTGCACTATCCATAATTTCAAGTTTAACAACCCTCTTTGGTTGTTTTGTCAGTTTTTCTTTTACGAGGTATATCTCAGAGAGTGCCATAATCTCTGATATGCCTACAACCAGACCAGGCAGAATCAGGGCCTCTGCAAGATCAGTTGCGACAAGCGCAATCAGGACCAGTGCGAGGATCTCAGCAAGATCTGTAAGCAAAAGACGATGCAGATCATCTGTTTCCCTGACTAACGCATAGAATGCCACAAGTACTGCCAGAAAAATAAGTAACAGACCAATAACATATTCCATATTCAGTCTTCCCTCCTGAAGAGAAAGGCGGCGATTCCAAATGCCACGAATAATATACTGGTTTCAACTACTGTGTCCAGTCCACGTGTATTATACAGGATTTCATCGATAATTCCACCGGGATGAGAAACAATTGTCGTCCCAAGATGCAATGTATGATCTGCAAGGAATAATGAGAACGGAGTGAGATATGCCGTTACATATCCGAGATAGGGTGAATTGTCCGGGTATTGTGCCAGTACAACAGTTGTCCCAAACGGCTCTCCACCTCTGTCATACGGGTTTAACGGACTTTCAGTGTCAATATTTTTCGGATAGATTTGATCCTCATGGTATGATAATGTAGGAATTGTACATAAACCTATGATTGTGACAACAATGACCAGCAGCGCATAGAGCCGTGTTAAGTTTTCATGGTCTGATATTATCCTTGAAACTGAACTGATAACACTCCCTCTCCCTTCCGGTTTCATATGTCACTCCTCCGCTCAATTACCCTTACAAGGACAAATGTTGAGATACCTGTGACTGCAACAAAAGTGAGTATTGCCAGGCTCTCATTATAGGAGAGCATAATTAACATAAGACCCCATGCAGCGATCTCAATATTTATCAGCCGGTTTAACCAGGTCTTTGGTTTTGGAAACGCCGCAGATACGGTACCTATGAGCAGGATTATAAAACCCAGTAAAAATTCGGGTGTCATGTAATCTCCCTCCGGCAGATTAGAAGAATAAATATTGTTGTTACAGGAACTGTCAGTGCAACTGCAATTGCCACATCCATATAACCCCTGTTGACGATAAATGGGATTGCACCCCCGGCCAGAATGCCGAGAGAAATCAGTTTATCAAATGGATCTTTATTTATAGCGGTGGCAAGGCCCCCGATGACTGCAATTAACCCGAATATTATAAGGATTAAATCAGTCATCTTTTAATCCCCCCGACCAGGCACTTGCAATGGCATTTGCTTCAAGTGTGGACCCGACGAAATACGCGACTGCCACTATCAGTGCAAGCCAGTGATTAACCAGAAGGGCTATTGATGCGGCAATTGCAAAGTTCATGACGTTTAGATGCGGCAGTTTTTTGAGTGTATTTTTTTCACAGACTATGCGTATTGTGGCATATAGGGCAATTAACCCACAGATAAGTGGTGCTGCAGATGTCAGTGGGGCTATAACCGCACTCATGATCTCCACCTCCAGAGGTGTCCGAGAAGTCTGCTTGCATATGTATGTGACAGACCCTGTATTGTCAGAATGGCAATTACCATCCCTGCAATGAAGTCAGATGCCGCAAATCCTGCATATGTGATGCACC
>DAOVRB010000208.1 GCA_030628325.1 Methanomicrobiaceae archaeon
ATCAGCAATCCCGGAATGCCGCTTGTGGCGACCGAACGGTTTCTGGATTCACACCCAAAGTCGCGGAACGAAACTCTGGCATCTCTGATGCGGCGTATGGGCATCTGCGAAGAGCGTGGAAGCGGCATTGACAAGGTCGTATTCCAGACGGAGTACTACCAGCTGCCTGCCCCCTTATTTGAAGCGACGGGAAAAACAACGCTGTCAATCCTCTTTGCTCCCCGGTTGCTTACCCGGATGGATAAGGTTGATCGTGTGCGGGCCTGTTACCTCCATGCCTGCCTGAAATATGTCAACCGGGAATACCTGACGAATAGTTCCCTTCGCGAGCGGTTTGGTATCGAATCGAAGAACAGCGCAAAAGCCTCACGGTTTATCAAAGAGGCAGTAGACATGGGTGAAATTGTCCCACATGATCCGGCCGCAGCCCCAAAGATGATGAAATATGTACCATGGTGGGCAGCACCAGACGGTAAGAATACTTGATGGGTGCATGCTCAGATCACCTGCTCATGAGAACAAAGTCAGCAATAACAGGAAATATCCCTATATTTCCGAATATTTTGCCGTTTTTTTTACTTGACGGGTACTTGATCTTTTCTCTCTGGAGGTACAGTTATGACCACCGGGCCCATCGAAAAAGGCCTCAAACGGATGATCTGCACTGCAATCACCGGTGTGCCTTGCAATTCAGGCATACAATTACCATGAAAATTAAGGATTTTCATCAAACAGTGCCTGACACTCCCAGGCCTCATGCACGTTTTCCAAAAATACAAATAGTTTTTACCCTATAACACAGGTCTGTACTGAGATCCGATTTAGTATTTGGTATACCCGGGGTAGTAAATGCAGACAAAAGACAATTTCAGAAGTAAATTACTGAAAATTAATGGCAGGGACTATAAGGCATATAAGGAAATTGGGGGTGTCTATGAATTCCCCGAATATCAGTTATATATTGATTACGTCCAGGGAGATCCATTTGCTGCACCAAGCCGTATCAGGGTGCGGGTGCCGATGGATTCTGTGGGTTTTCCACCTGATACATTCGCATCAAAAAGCCGTGAAATTGCAGTCAGAGATTATATTACACGTTGTTTTGCAAAAGCTGTTGAAAATCACGGGCATATCAGGAGAGGGAGCGGTAAGAGTGGTCTGATTACAATTGATACACCCGGTCAGGAAATACTTGAACGGACCTCAGTTGTTATAAACAAAAACTTTGTTGAGGCACGTTTTTTTACAGGACTACCTGCCCATGGGAGAAAAATTGCCGGCAGAGAAGCTGAAGAAATGTTTTTTAAGGTAATTCCTGTACTAATTAAGTCCTCCCTGTATTATAGTTCCCTTGATGCAGATGATCTGTATCATCATATTAAGACATCTGAGGACACTGATTTTCTGAGAAATTCTCTCAGATATTTTGGTCTTGTTGCATTTGTGGCAGATGGTTCCGTTCTTCCACGGGTAAGCGGAGTTGATGACAGGAAAACAGAGGGCGAAAACATTGTTCCCTTTATGAGTCCTGATAGCATGCGGTTTGGAATCGAACTTCCGAATTCCGGAAAAATCCGTGGTATGGGTATAAAAAAAGGAATAACACTTATTGTCGGCGGAGGATACCACGGAAAATCGACACTTCTGAATGCACTTGAACGGGGCGTCTATAATCACATACCGGGCGATGGCAGAGAATTTGTAGTCTCTCTTGAAACAAGTGTAAAAATAAGGTCTGAAGATAACCGCAGAGTTGAAAATGTGGATATATCTCCGTTTATTAACAATTTACCCTTTGGGAGAGATACACGCAGTTTTTCTACTGAAGATGCCAGTGGGAGCACATCACAGGCAGCAAATATTATTGAGTCACTTGAAACCGGTGCAGGTCTGCTGCTTATAGACGAAGATACCTCAGCTACTAATTTTATGATACGTGATCATCGGATGCAGGAACTTGTTGCAAAAGAAAAGGAGCCTATAACACCATTTGTTGATAAGGTCTCAACCCTGTATTCAGATCTTGGTGTATCAACTATTCTTGTGATTGGCGGTTCCGGAGATTACTTTGGTGCCACTGATACTGTAATATGCATGGATAACTATCTCCCACTGGACTGTACTGCAAAAGCACATGCAATCGCTGAAAAATATTCGGTTGAAAGGTTGTCTGAAGGTGGGAACAATTTTGGAGAATTCAGGGATAGAATCCCGCTTGCAGACAGTATTTCTGCAAAAAAAGGAAGACGGGACGTTAAAATATCTCCCAGGGGCAGACATACAATCCTGTTTGGAGTAAACACTATTGATCTAAGTTGTGTTGAGCAAATTGTTGATGTAAGTCAGACCCGTGCAATTGGTGATGCCATTCATTATGCAGTCAGATATATGGATGGAAAAATGACAATGAAAGCTGTTATTGATGCAGTTTTCTCTGATATAGAGAAACAGGGTCTTGATATTCTTAATCAGAGAAAATCCGGTGATTCTGCAGCATTCCGTCCACAGGAACTAACTGCAGCAGTAAATCGTCTGAGAACACTTAAAACACTACAGGTGAATCAGGAAAAAGAGTGAAAGAATATTTACTGAGCTTAATTTTCAGTGAACATTTTTGTCGTATCCGGAACAACAGGGTAGTCCCTGTGAACAGGAGAGATGAACAAGCAATCTTTAAGCTTTAACCTTTAGTTCCGGTCGTTGTGTGTATCGCAGTAAAGGATGCTAAAATTTAGAGACTGGACAAATGGAAAAATATATCAAAATATTCGTATCAATCAGATACCTGCCTGTCACCTGTTTTATAATATAATTCTGTTACTTATAATCTTTTTATCCTCAACCTGTCCATATTGCCAACGCCTGATTTGCACTGCATTAACCGGTGCACCCTGCAACCCGGGTGGCGGAGAGCAGTGACCCATGACGGTGACCGGGAATGGGGGTCTGCCAGAAAAAAGAATGAACTGTCTATGAACAATAAACTAACAAAAACTAACAATAAACTAACAAAGAATGACAATTAAAAAATGACAATTGTGCTTCTGATGGTAAAAATAAGTTTAAATTTGGAGTTGTTGACATCTGAATGGTTCAATAAACTAACAATAAAATAACAAAGAATGAACAAACTATGAACAATCGTAACTCTTCAGCCTGACCCGTGAGTGATCCTGAGAATGCACGGATTCCCCCCGAAAATTCTCACAAGGGAGGCCTGAACCGACTCCTCATTCTTTTTCACTGTCGGGATATGTCCCCTGACGCGGCAGAACCATGAAGTTCCCCCGTTCCGTATCTCTCCATTCTCCTCTGAAGTTTTTCCAGTTGATCAATGAATGGTGGGGGAGGTTTCATGTCTATAACAGGCCCTACACCCGGTTCGCACTCAATCAGTTTCTCCTCATACGGGATGTAAAACTGCTCTGTAAAGAGATGAACCGTATCCCCGAGAATATCATTTACCTTCTTAATATCCTTCTCTGAACGGACTTTATTGACAACAAGATGCACATATGGTATATTCAGGTCTTTTGCAAGTTTTGCTGCATGTTTTACCACCTGTACAGAGTTAAATGTCGGATCAGTTATCAGCAGTGCCTGGTTAAACCCGTCTGCAA
>DAOVRB010000219.1 GCA_030628325.1 Methanomicrobiaceae archaeon
ATACTTAATCGCTATAGTGCGAAATCGATATCATTATGTACTAATACCATATTGTGGTAAAAATTGACATTGTGGCTTAAACGGAAATGGCAAACAAACCAGAAACAAATGTTGCTCCCTTTGTGGAGTAAAAATGAATACAGAAGATAATGAAACCGTATGAATCGTGTGGCATTCGTGACATATTTACGATGAAACACACGACTGTTTTTCAGTTGATGTAAGAAATGGAAAGAACTGAACAAAAATTAAAGGAAATGATGTAAATGTCAAAACAGATTCGAATAGAGGATGATATTCATGCCTGGCTCCTTGATCATAAGGATTCACAACGGCGGAACGTTTCTGATGTAATCAGGGAACTAATCAAGTTTCGGGAACAATACCAAAGTGATTGATCTTGCAGCGAGCGGTCTGAATGGACCGGTTTTTTTCCACTTTTTTGATGAGTGGGTTTGAAGTTTTCAAATTTTAAAACAATAACAAGCGTAACATTGTATGAAATCCTGGATTTATGCTTAATTTAATCAATCTGGCTTTTTGCCAGTGAATATATCAACTATACAAATACAAAAAAATTATACATTCTGACTGTTGAGAGTGAGGAGATATACACTCCGCTTTTCGTTATGTTGATGATTGCATCTTTTTTGTTCGCAGTAACAATAATCGACATATCTTTTTTCATGACAGTTCTTCAGTCTCTGTAGTCCTGGCATGTCCAGGTCATATCTCTTCTCTGCAGCTCTGGATGCAATCCCTTCTATGAGAACAGGTAGATTGTCCTTGTCCTGGCATCAGATTTTTATGGGCAGATCAGCGAACTTCAGATAATGTTGTAATAGTCAATCACTATGCTGCAACTCAGGTACCTTTATATATAAATACCACTATGTGGTATTTGTGGTAAAATACCACAAAGCTGTCGGGTATAATACCCGTCTGTGTGGTTCTATGAGTATGAGTATGACACTGTCAATGGAACGGTTCTGACCACACACAAATCAAAAAAAATGAACGGTTGGATTGGTGTGTTGCCCGGAGGGAGATTTTGCGCCGTCTCCCTCCACACATAACAATATGATTTGGACAGAATGAAATATAAATATATCGGGGGCCTTAATGTCATAGTCATATCTCTTCCCTGCTGTTCCGGAGGCGATCCCTCCCATGGGATCAAGTAGATCGTTTTGGCAGATCATCCATTAACCTGATCAGCTGGGACCGGGTTAAACCAGATATGCAAAAAACCCGCTTCCAGAACAATAAGTCTTTTTTCTGATGCTATTGATATGGCAAATTGGTCAGAGATGGTTACTGTGCCTGGGTAAAAACTGGTCCCAATTATTTTCGTTCCTTTAATGCTGGTCGCCCTTGCACACTAATCCTGGGTTAAATCTCCTATATCGCAAGCATATCTGGCGGCACCAATCTAACCTAACGTAACCACCTCTATATTCCCACCTTCCTCAACAACCCCAACAGCCCCCAAATTCCCCATCCCACAATGATTCGGGATAGAAAACAACGACAACAGCTTCCCACCAAACCACCACCGATATCCGTCTTCAAGCACCGAGTGCCCCCTGACCATCTGCTTCAATCCATTGATCCTGAGAAACTCGTCAAAAACATCCTCACCAAAAGTCCGCATTCCCAGACCCCTAACTGATCTATTGATCCCGTTCTCCTCAGACGGGTCGTTCCAGACGAATGGATACGCATCCTTTTTAGTGATCTCCGAGAGTTTCACAGGTCCCGGTATGCCGCCATGGACGCAGAATATCTGATCTGAGATTACAGCCGCCACCGGCATGTTATCAAAGACCTGGTTGATCCTGGCATACATATCTTCATCGTGATCCAGGTCCCTGAACAGCCCCTCGAACCGGTTTGTTTCCTTGAGTTCGTGGTTGCCACGCAGGAGGATGATCTTACCAGGCTCCTTGATCTTCAGTAAGAACAGCCGTTCAAGCACATCCAGCGATGCAGGACCACGGTCAATATAATCGCCCAGGAAGATCACAGTATCACAACCAAGGACGGATTTCTTCTGCAGAACAAGTTGCAGGGCATTCAGGTCGCCGTGCAGGTCCGCAACAATGAGGATTGGGGTATCAGCAGCGGTGTGGATCACAGCATTTTCTGAATTAAATATGCTTTCGATCCCTGGGAGAATATCGAACAACTTGCGTTTGTTTTGCATTATATTCTATTCTATTTATCTTAATTTCACAAAAAAGCTTCTAAATGCTCACTTGCTAAAATAATAATTCGAAAAGGGTTCCTCTGAATTTGTTATAGGAATTTACCCGGTCAATTTCCAAAATGTGATCTCATCCTTTGATCGATTCGTTATTGGGTGGTATTATGTAAGGATGTATTCATGGACCGAGAGAACCGGCAGAAATCGAAAACCTGGACACCTTTAGCCCTGTGTTCCCCGTTAAACATGGCAATTATATTCCTCAAAGAATTAGATAGTAACCAGGCAAACCACCTCTTATGTTCAGCCCTGGATGATCCCGATCCTGATGAACGAAAAAAAGCAGTATCTTGTTTTGAACAATTGGGGGATAACATTGGAGTGGAACCTCTTATCCAGGCTCTGAAGGATGGAAACAGCACGATTCGATTCATGGCAGCTGAAGCCCTCGGGAAGATTGGTGATGACCGGGCTGTAGATCCTTTGTTACAATTGTTAAAGAGAGAAGAAAATGAAGATGTTCGAAAGACTGTTGATGATGCTTTGAAGATGATCACATAGCATAAAAAGTCCCTCGATTTTTAACTGTTCATCACTGTCAACGGCGGTTAAAAATTCCCCACCCCCAATCTTGGTAAAAAAACTCAAGGTTGTGGAATATGCTAAAAATGGAGGAATGTTTATCCCCATACAACATCTCACCTACACCTGCCCGCGGCTCTGGCATCCACTCCCCTGCACCCTCTTGATGCACTCTGGCTGTCGGGCATAAGTTCCACATCCCCTGCGAGCGAGGGCGTGGATATCAACCACGAGGGGGGGCTCGTCGATGAGGTCGGCAGGGTTGGGGGTATGTCTGCTGAGATGACCTTGAACTCTGTGTGGGCGGTCAGTTATCAGCCTGTTGATGACAGAACAATAGCATTAGGGGAACATCTCCGGATGTTCCGTATGTATTGGAATTAGATGTTCCGGAGCAATCTTCGCAATCATATCACGTATCTGATCGCCAGATGCATGTCCCGAAGCATGTGCATTAAATAACTGTATCCCGAAATGTTCAAGCCAATTCTTTTTTCTCTCTTCATCAATGTCCATTTCATCAGAGAACGGCTCACAGGATGATTTTATCCATACAGCATTGTGTGGCCTGATGTCTATCAATTGGTTGATCTCCCACATGTTCATGGATACAACATACCTTTGCGGATATTTCTTGAGTTCCTCATAGGTGATGGAATTGTCCC